>NZ_JANQDA010000016.1:0-41751 GCF_024723655.1 Campylobacter sp. RM5063
AACTTTACTTATCCTATTATAGATTATATTATCTTTTTAGACTCTGATGATTATTGGGAATTAAACTGCATAGAAGAATGTGTACCTAGAATGGATGGGGTTGATGTGGTTTGGTTTGATGAAGCAAAATACTATGAAATATCTTGTAAAAATCAAAGTCAAAGTAGTAGATTAAAAGATATTAATATAAAACAAGAAAAAAAGATTACTCCATTAGAATGGTTGCGACATTTAGCAAGAAGCAAGATGAAAGATTTTTCTTTTGCTTGTTCAGGTATGATAAATTTTAATCATATAATAGATAAAAAAATAAAATTTAAAGATGGTATTTTTGCTGAAGATCATTTATTTGGAATTTTGCTTTTTTCGCAAGCTAAGAATATTTATATTTATCCTAAAATATTTTATTATTATAGAATTCGAGCTAATTCTTTGACAAATCAAGATAAAAAAATTACCAAAGATAATATTCTTCCATATTTTAAAGATATATTTATTGCATTTGAAGAGAATGCAACTTTAGCAAAAGAGTATTTTAAATGCGCTAGTTGGGTGCAAACTAGTTTAGAATTAGTGCGATTTATAGAAAATTATCATGATAAAAAAATTTCTTCACTATTAAGAGATGTTATTTTATACTTTTATATCAAAAATGCATTTAAAATTAAAAAAATTGGTAAAGATCCTTTGTGTATTAAAGAGAAATTACAACTATTAAAACCTTATAAAATTTCTAAAATCAGATATGTGATTTCAAGATTTGCGCAAAAGAATATATTATGAAAATTTTATTAGTAGAATTTGATATAACTATCATGGGAGGTGTAAACAGAGTGATTGCTAATTTGGCTAATGCTTTGTTTGAAAAATCTTTTCATGTGGATATACTTAGCATTTATAAAGAAAATACACAAATTCCTTTTTGTATAAATGAAAATATCGGTTTAAAATTTTTTTATGATAATGGTGTAAAAAAGATTAAAACAAAGAATATTTTTAAAAATTTATACAAGAAAAGTATTGAAAAAAGAATTAGGGATTACCGTATTAAAAAGATAGCTAATGACTATGATATAGTCATATTTAATAATTATTTTCTATATAATTCTTTCTTTAAAAATAAAAAAACTAAGTATATTAAAATTTTACATGGACAATTTGAAAATTATACAGATAGAGATCTTAATAGAAATAAATTTTTCGATACAATTGTATTACTTTCAAGTAAGCAATTGAATGAATTTCAAAAGTATTTTAAAAACATCAAAATTATTCCAAATTTTGTAAATATGCCTTTAAAAGTTACTGATTGTAATCAAAAAATAGTTTTAAGTATAGGTAGACTTAGTAAAGAAAAAGGTTTTTTAAGATTAGTTGACATATGGGAAATAGCTCAAAAAAAAATGAATGATAAAGACTGGAAATTATATATTGTTGGCGAAGGAGACTTAAAAAAAGAATTAGAAACTAAAATAAAAGATAAAAATTTAGAAAATTCTATAAAAATTTTACCATTTACTCAAAACATTAATAAACATTACTTAAATGCTAGTATTTATGCTATGTGTAGTTATTCTGAGGGAATGCCAATGGTTTTGTTGGAATCTTCTTCATTTGGATTGCCTAATGTTGCATTTGATGTTAAGACAGGTCCTAGTGATATTATAGAAAATAACAAAAGTGGTTTTTTGGTTAAAGATGGAGACTTTTATGAATTTGCAGATAAGTTAGTATTTTTAATGGAAAATGATAATGCTAGAAAAGAAATAGGAAAATATGCTAGAGTACTTATAGATAAAAAATTTTCTAAAGAAGTTGTAATAAAAAAATGGTTTAACTTATAATTTTTCTAATGTTTTTAGAAAATTATTAATTTTAAAGAGTAATATTTTCCTTTTTATTTTTAGATATAATTTAAATAATACTTTACTTTTAGATAAACGATATAATAATAATACTTTATCTAATTTTAATTGATTAATGGCAAAGTATTGTAATTGCTGATAATATTTCGATGTATTTTGTATGGATTGAATTAAAATTATGACTTTTGATAAATCTTGAATATATGATTTGTGTTTTGTGAAATCTATTGTTTTGGTAGATGAGTTCATATTATCGCAATTATAAACATACAAACATTTTGATAGTGTTGTTACTTGATTTATAAAAACGAGATAATGCATATATAATACAGCATCTTCTGCCATGGTAAGTTTTATATTATTAAGCTTGCTTTCTATTTGATGGACAATTGTTAGTAAAATTTTTCTATTGTATATTTTTCCCCAAGCACTCCATTGATAATCCGGGAGTTGTTTTAGTAAAAAAACAAAATAATCTTTTTGTTGAAAATGATTTTTATTAAAAAATTTTTTTTGAATTTTACTTTGTTTTAGTGTGAAGTAATTAAAACAAAGCAGGTCTGTATCTTTCGTAAGACTATTTACACATTCTTCGCAAGCATTAAGCTCTAAGTAATCATCAGGATCTAAAAACATTATATAAGGTGAAGTTGCTACTTTAACACCTTCACATCTTGCTCTTAGGAGTTTTAGATTCTCTTCATTATGTATGATTTTTATCCTATCATCTTTGCTAGCATATTCTTTAGCTATATTTACACTTTTATCACTTCCGCAATCATCTACTACAATGATTTCTATATCTTTAAAAGTTTGGTTAATACAACTTTCTAATGCACTAGCTATATACTTTTCTACATTATAAGTTGGCAGTATGATAGAAATTTGACTCATTTTTTACTTTGGAATATTTTTTTAGGATGACGAAGATATAACCTAAAACCTTTGTTTTTCTTATTTTCTTTTTCTTTTTTTGCTCCTAGTAATCCTATAAGTTTTTCAGGGTGTACCATATGCATAGGATTTTGTGTGGATTTTATAGGTAATTCTAATGAGTTAATTTTGTCTTTATGAATATATAAAAAAATATTTTGTCTGTACCAAAAATCAATTTTATCGTTTTCCCAAAATAAATTTCTAATATCAAAACATAAATAATCGTATTTTTCAAATAAATTTGCCCAATATTTTGGTGGTTGTTCATTGATATGTTCTAATCCTCCTTGATTAGGAATAGCTGCAGAGAATAAAATAATATCTGAAGTTAATGTTAGCAATTCTATAAAATTTTGAGCATATTTTTCATCAATATGCTCAGTGACTTCTAAACTTTGAGTCAAATTGAATAATTTTGAATAATTTTTATTAATATCTTTTAACGATTGTTTTATATCATCTAAAATTGTATTTGCGGTGGTTGTTAAGTCAACTTTTTTATAATTATGTTTGTCGATATAAAAAAAGCTTTCCGATATGTCATTTCCATCGACTCCAAAAATTTCTATTAATTTGTTTTGTTCTTGCCATGCTTTAAGCCATGTACCAATACCACAACCAACATCCAATACGCTTTGAATATTTGGGATAAAATTATTTATTATTGGTATAATTTCTTTTGCTGACTGATAACTTCCCTGAGATTGTTGTTTATAAAATTCTTCATCATATATAGACATTTATTATTCCTCTCAATCCTATTTTTATTTTTTTAATTTTGCCATAAAATTGCTTTATTTTTTATATAAATGTTATTATTACACAAAAAATATATGAGAAGTTATAATGAAGAATATATTAGTCACAGGTGCAGATGGTTTTATAGGTTCGCATTTAGTTGAAATGCTTTATACACAAAGCAAAGACAAGGATTCTTTGTTTTATGGTTATAAAATTAAAGCTTTAAGCCAGTATAATTCTTTTAATTATTGGGGTTGGCTTGAAGATATAGAGTGTTTAAAAGATATTGAAGTAGTTTGTGGAGATATTAGAGATCCACATTTTTGTAAAAATATCACTCAAGATGTAGAAATCATCTTCCATTTAGCAGCTTTAATAGCCATACCTTTTTCTTATGTTGCTCCAGATAGTTATGTAGATGTTAATATAAAAGGTACTTTAAATATCTGCCAAAGTGCATTAGAAAATAATGTAAAGCGTATTATTCACACAAGTACAAGCGAGGTTTATGGTACGGCTTTGTATGTGCCTATTGATGAAAAACATCCTTTGCAAGCACAAAGTCCATATTCAGCAAGCAAAATAGGTGCTGATGCTATGGCAATGAGTTTTTATAATGCTTTCAACCTCCCGCTGACCATAGCAAGACCTTTTAATACCTATGGCCCAAGGCAAAGTGCAAGGGCGGTGATCCCAACTATCATCACTCAAATTGCAAATGGAGCTAAACAAATAAAGCTTGGAGATGTAAGTCCTACTAGAGATTTTAATTATGTAAAAGATACTTGTTTAGGGTTTTTAGAGTTAGCTAAATGCCAAAAGGCTATAGGTGAAGTGGTAAATATAGGATCAAATTATGAAATAAGCATAAAAGATACTTTAGAACTCATTAAAAAACTTATGAAATCAAATGTAGAATTTATCACAGAAAATGAACGCGTTAGACCCGAAAATAGTGAAGTATTTAGGCTATGGTGTGACAATAGCAAGATTAAAAGCCTTACTAACTTTTCACCACAATATGATATAGAAAAAGGTTTAGCTCAAACTATAGAGTGGTTTAGTAGTTCTTTAAATTTAAAAAAATATAAAAGTGATATTTATAATATTTAGGATTTTTGTGAAAGAAAAAATAATCATTATTGGAGCTGGAGGACATGCAAGAGCATGTATGGATGTTATAGAGCTTGAAGGTAAATTTGAAATTGCTGGTTTTGTGGATAATGATATAGAAAGTGCGTATTATCCATTGCTTGGGAATGATGATGATTTAAAAAAATTATTTAAAGAATATAAATATGCCTTAATTGGTATTGGACAAATTAAAACTTCATTGCCGAGAGTGCAAATTTATGATAAGTTGAAAACTATAGGTTTTAGATTGCCAACTATTATTTCGCCGCTTGCTCATGTGTCAAAAAGATCTTTTATTGATGAGGCAAGTATAATAATGCATCATGCCTTGGTAAATACAAATGTCAAGATAGGTAAAGGTTGTATAATAAATTCAAAAGCATTAGTTGAACATGATGCTATAATTGAAAATTTTTGTCATATTAGTACAGCTAGTGTTGTTAATGGGGGTTGTTTGATAAAGCAGCATAGTTTTTTGGGGTCAAATACTCATTTAAAACATGGTAGTATTTTAGGCGAAGATAGTATAGTATATATGAAAGGAGTATAATGATGAAATATTGTGATTATTGCGTAATGCCAGATACGAGACCAGGGATAAAATTTAGTAAAGATAAAAATGGCAAAAATATTTGTTCAGCTTGTGTAAATCATAAAAATAAAGAAAATATCGATTATGAAGCTAGATTTAAAGAATTAGAAAAACTTTGTGATAAATATAGAAGAATGAATGATAAATATGAGTATGATTGTGCTATTGCGGTAAGTGGAGGCAAAGGTTCTCATTTTCAAGTACATATTATGAAAGAAAAATTAGGAATGAATCCTATTTTATTTAGCGTAGAAGATAATTTTACTATGACTGAAGCTGGGAAGAAAAATTTAAAAAATATTTCTGAAGAATTTGACTGTCATCTTATAAGCTTAAAACCTGATATAAAAACTCAAAAAAAGTTATGTTGAAAACCTTTGAAAAGTATGGAAAACCTAGCTGGTTTATAGATAGATTAATCTATTTCTTACCCTTTTTGCTATGGCTTTGAAATTTAATACACCTTTGCTTGTCTATGGGGAAAATATTTCATATGAATATGGCGGGAATGACAACATTGAAACTCCTGATGCAAGTGGTATTTTTTTAAATGGGGTAGCAAGTGATTTGGATATTAATGAATTTATAGATGATGAAATAAAGGAAGAGAATTTGCAATTGTTTTTTGATCCTAGCAAAGACGATATTGGCAAGTTATATCCTATATATTTAAGTTATTTTGTTAGGCGGAATTCTTATTCTAGTTATGTTTTTGCCAAAAATAGAGGCTTTAGTGATTTAAATGGAGAATGGGACAGGAGGCATTGTGCTGAAAATTTTGATCAAGTAGATAGTATTGCTTATATTTTACATGCTTGGATGAAATACCCAAAATTTGGTCATGCTATGGCTAGTGATTATGCTGCTAGATTTGTAAGATATGGACTTTTAAGCAGAGATGAAGCCGTAAAAATAGTAAAACAAAAAGATCACAATTTGGATAATAAATGCATAGAAGATTTTTGTAGTTTTTTAGGTATTTCAAAATCTAAATTTTGGAGTATAGTAGAAAAGCATTATAATAAAGAGTTATTTTATAAAAATGAATTTGGAGAATATAAATTAAAAAATGAAATACAATAAAACCCTTGTTATAGCAGAAGCTGGAGTTAATCATAATGGTGATATAAATTTAGCTAAAAAGCTTATAGAAGTAGCCAGTGAAGCTGGGGCTGATTTTGTAAAATTTCAAACTTTTGTAGCTGAAAATTGTATAAGTAAAAATGCCAAAAAAGCAGAGTATCAACTCCAAGCTACTGATGAAAATCAAAGCCAGTTTGATATGGTTAAAAAATTAGAACTTTCTAAACAAGATCATGAAATTTTAATAGAACATTGTAAAAAATTTAATATTAAATTTCTTTCCACTGCTTTTGATTTAGAAAGTATTGATTTGCTTGTAAAATTTGATATAGAAATTTTTAAAATTCCAAGCGGAGAATTAACTAATCTTCCTTACTTGAAAAAAATTGCTAGTTTCAATAAAAATATCATCTTATCAACAGGAATGGCCACTTTAGGTGAGATTGAAAAAGCTTTAGATATTTTGGTGCAAAATGGTACTCAAAGAGATAAAATCATTATTTTACATTGTAATACAGAATACCCTACACCTTTTGAAGATGTAAATTTAAGGGCTATGCAAACTTTAAAAAAAGCCTTTTGTTTGCCCGTAGGATATTCTGATCATACTTTGGGTATAACTATACCTATAGCAGCTGTAGCTATGGGAGCTTGTGTGATAGAAAAACATTTTACTTTAGATAAAAGTATGCAAGGGCCTGATCATCAAGCTTCCTTAGAACCTGAAGAATTAAAAGCTATGATTAAATCCATAAGAGAGCTAGAACAAGCTTTTGGAAATGGTGTTAAAATTCCAAGCAAAAGCGAAAGTAAAAACAAAGCCATTGCTAGAAAATCTCTTGTAGCTAAAAAAGTTATAAAAAAGGGCGAATGTTTTAGTGAAGAAAATCTTACCACAAAGCGACCGGGGGATGGAATTTGTGCTATGAAATATGATAAATATTTAGGTAAAATTGCTAGTAGAGATTATGCCGAAGATGAGTTAATTGATGAATAGAAAAATTTGTGTTATTAGTGGCACTAGGGCTGAATGGTATTTGTTAAGAAATTTATGTAAATACATTGAACAAGATAATGAATTAACTTTGCAGCTTATTGTTACAGCAGCTCATTTAAGTCAAGATTTTGGTTTGACTTATCAAGAGATTGAAAAAGAATTTAAAGTAAATAAAAAAATTTCCATTTTGCTTAATAACAATGACGGCGTAGGTATTTGTAAAAGTATGGGGCTTTTACAAATTTCACTTTGTGAAGCTTTTGAAGAATTAAAACCTGATATTGTGGTGATATTAGGCGATAGATATGAAATGCTCTCTTGTGCTAGCGCTTGTTTGGTAATGCAAATTCCCTTAGCGCATCTTTGTGGAGGTGAGCTTACTTTGGGAGCTATTGATGATAGCATTAGGCATGCTATTAGTAAAATGGCGCATTTGCATTTTGCTAGTACTCAAACTTATGCAAATAGAATTTTGCAACTTGGAGAAAGTAAAGATAGAGTTTTTAATGTAGGTTCTCTAGGGGGAGAAAATATCAATAATATGAATTTTTTAAACAAGGAAGATTTGCAAAAAGAATTGAATTTGATATTTGATGAAAATATATATTTAATAACTTATCATCCTCAAACGATACAAAAATCAAGCGTTAAAAAAGAAATAAAATTATTGCTTGAATTTTTAGATAATTTGGAAAATTCTACTTTAATTTTTACGAAAGCAAATGCTGATGAGAATGGTTTATATATTAATGAGCTTTTAAATGAGTATTGTATAAAACAATCTCATAAAGCAAAGTTATTTGATAATTTGGGCTCTAAAAGATACTTAAGTTTAATGAAAATAGCAAATATACTTATAGGAAATAGCTCTAGTGGAATTTGCGAAAGTCCTTTTTTAAGAATTCCTTGTATCAATATAGGTAACAGGCAAGAAGGAAGAATTTTTGCTGATAATATTATAAATTGTGATATTTATCATTTAAAACAAGCGTTTTTGTATGTTAATACCAAAGAATATCAAGATAAGCTAAAAAATTTCATTAATCCTTTTGAGTGTGAAGGTAAAAATACAAGTCTAATGATAAAGGATATTTTAAAAAATATTTCTTTGGAAAAAATTTTATATAAAAAATTTGTGGATATGCAATGAGTATTGAAAAATTAAAACTTGCTAAAAATGCAAGCATACAAGAAGCTTTAAAAATTATAGGTAGTGAGCGTGTTAGAATAGCTTTGGTGGTAGAAAATGATAAATTTTTAGGTGTAATTAGTGATTCTAACATTAGAAGAGCTTTATTAAATGGCAAAAAGCTTGAAGATAGTATAGAAACAATTTATACTAAGAATTCGCTAACTATTAAAGAAAATACAAGTAAAGAAGAGCTTTTAAAATTAGCTAGTCAAACTGATATTTATGATTTTCCTGTCTTAAATAGTGAAAATGAAGTCATAGCTATAAAATCTATTGCTTCAATTCTTAAAGAAAAAAGTTTTGAAAATGAAGTAGTTCTAATGGTTGGAGGTCTTGGGAGTAGATTGGGTGAACTTACCAAAAATACTCCAAAACCTATGTTAAAAATAGGTAAAAAACCAATACTCGAAAATATTGTTTTAAATTTCAAAGAACAAGGTTTTAAAAAGTTTATATTTTGTGTAAATTATAAAAAAGAAGTTATTTGTGATTATTTTCAAGAAGGCAAAAGTTGGGGTGTTGAAATTTCTTATATTAAAGAAAAACAAAAGCTTGGCACTGCCGGGGCTTTGTCTTTGGTAAAAGATATGAAAAAATCATTTATTGTTATGAATGGAGATATTTTAACTAAACTTGATTTTGATCAACTTATTCAAGAGCATAAAAAAAGTAAAGCAGTGATGAGTGTGGTACTTAGAGAATTTAAGCATCAAATTCCTTACGGTATTGTGAAAATTTCTAACAACGATATAAAAGATATAGAAGAAAAACCTATACAGAAATTTTTAGTTAGTGCTGGAATTTATGTATTAGAACCAGAAGTTTTAAAGTATATCAAAAAAGATGTGTATTTGGATATGCCTAATTTGATTAAGCGATTGTTAGATAAAAAATTAAAAATAAATTCTTATATATTGCAAGATTATTGGATTGATATAGGAAGACTTGAAGAATATGAAAAGGCGATTGTGGATTTTCAATGAAAGCTTTGATTATAGGATTTGGTAGTATAGGAAAAAAACACTACTTAGCTTTAAAGCACTTAGGTTATGAAGTTAGCGTAGTTTCAAGAAGTTATAAAAAGAATGATTTGCAATGCTTTAAGAGCTTGCAAGAAGTAAAGTTAGAAGAAATTGATTTATTTGTTATAGCAACTATAACGATAAATCACTATGAAACTTTAGAATCAATCGATAAAAAAGTAAAAGGCAAAACTATTTTAGTTGAAAAGCCTTTATTTGAAAAATATAGAGAGTTTAACTCTATCAATGGTAATTATATTTATGTAGCTTATTTGCTACGCTTTCATCCTTTAGTGGAAAAAATAAAAACTATTATACAAAAAGATCAATATATTTATTTTGTTGAATTTAATTGCTCATCATATTTACCAAACTGGAGAATTTGTGATTATACTCAAAATTATAGTGCAAAAAAAGAATTAGGCGGAGGAGTTTTATTGGATTTATCCCATGAGCTTGATTTAGCGTATTATTTTTTTGAAAAATTAAAATTATTATATGCTCAAAATTTAAAAATTTCTGAACTTGAAATTAATAGTGATGATTTTGCATTTTTATCTTTAAAATCTAAAAAAGAATTAATTCATATCAAACTTGATTATTTTTCTAAATTTACAAAAAGAGAGATTGTTTTGCATTCTCGTGATAAAACTTATAAGGCAGATTTAGTCAATAATAAATTATGCATTTTTGGAACAACTACCTTGTTGCAGGTGGAAGAATGCCAAAGTGATACGATAAAAAATTTAATAAGTCTTCATGAAAAAATTATAGAAAAGGATTGTAGCGTGTGCAATCTTTATGAAGCTTTTGATGTTTTAAAATTATGTGATGAAGTCAAAAGGAGATCTAGTGAATAATATTTTATGCACAATATGTGTAAGAGGTGGTAGTAAAGGGGTTAAAAATAAAAACATTAGAAAAATTAATGATTTGGAATTAATTGCTTATAGTATAATCCAAGCAAAAAATTCTCAACTTTTTGAACATATTGTAATTAGTACAGATAGTGATGAAATAGCACAAGTTGCTTTAAAATATGGCGGAGAGGTTTTTTTCAAAAGAGATGAAAATTTGGCAAAAGATGATAGTGCTAAATTGCCTGTGATAAAAGATGCTTTGTTAAAAAGCGAAGAATACTTTAATACCAAATTTAACACTATAATAGATCTTGATGCTTCTGCACCTTTGCGAAATAGTAAAGATATTTGCAAAGCATATGAGCTTTTTAAACAAGAAAAAAAGTCAAATTTAATTACAGCTACTCCAGCAAGACGCAACCCGTATTTTAATCTAATAGAAGTAGATAATGATGAGGTAAAAAAGTCTAAAGAAGGAAATTTCACTACGCGTCAAAGTGCTCCAAAATGTTATGATATGAATGCTAGTATTTATATTTTTACTAGGGAAAAATTGTTAAAAAATAATACTTTATTTGGAAAAGATACGAGTTTGTATATAATGGATGAAAAGACAGCTTTTGATATAGATAGTGAGTTTGATTTTGAAATAGTTGAATTTTTAATCAAAAAGGCTAATTTAAAACAGGAAGATTTTTAATGATTAAAGATAAAGTAGTATTTATAATAGGAGCATGTGGCCGTATAGGGAGTGCTTTGAGTAAGGCATGTTTAGAGCATAATGGAAAAATTATCATCGCAGATATTAATGAGGAGGGATTATTTCACTTAGTATTAAAATTAAATAATAAAGAACGCATTTTAAGCAAAAAAATTGATATAAACGATTATAAAGCAATTGAAGATTGTTTAAAAGAAGCTATTTTAAAATTTGGAAAAATTGATGCTTTTGTTAATTGTGCTTATCCTGTGAGTAAAGATTGGGGGAAAATTGCTTATTATGAAGCAAGTTATGAACAAATTTGTGAAAGTTTGAATTTGCATCTAGCTAGTTTTATTTTTATAGCTAATATAATGGTAAAATTTTTTAAAAAGCAAGGCTTTGGAAATATTATTAATTTAAGTTCGATTATGGGTGTTTATGCACCTAAATTTGAAAATTATAAAGGAACTTCCATGCAAAGTTCTTTAGAATATAGTGTGATTAAAGCTGGCATTAATCATCTTGGTGTTTGGCTTGCTAAGGAGCTTTTTAATACAAATATAAGAGTAAATAGCGTAGCCTTTGGTGGTATAAAAGACAATCAACCTCAAGTGTTTTTAGATGCTTATAGAAAGTGTTGTGCTTCTAAAGGTATGTTAGATGCTAATGATGTGTGCGGGACTTTGATATTTTTAATGTCAGATTATTCTAAATTTATAACAGGACAAACTATAATAGTAGATGATGGATGGGGACTTTGATGAGTATTTTAGAAAATAATATTAATGCAGTGTTTGATCATAATTTAAAAGAGCAATTAAAAAAAGTAAATCAAACTTATCAAATAGTGCAAGGTGATGATAATTTAGATATAAATATTATAGACGGGGGGGGGGTATAGGCTTTATGATAAGCCGCTAGAAGAATTAAATAAAACATTAAATTTATACAATGATAAATATCTTTTATATCCTATATTATTCTTTTATGGTTTTGGAAATGGAATTTTATACAAAGCTCTTTTGCAAAATCCAAATCATAAGGTTATTTTAGTATTTGAACCTGATGTAAATATAATTTATACTATGTTTAAAGCGATAGATTTTTCTCAAGAATTAAAAGAAAATAGATTATTACTACTAGATCCAAATAATGAAAATATCAATGATTTGAAAAATTTGTTTTTAAGCAATTTGATATTTAAATTTTTAAGGACTTATTTTTTAGAGATACATTGTGATTATTATGATGGCAAGTATCAAGAAGAAATTTTGAAATTAAATTCTTTAATACAAGATGCTATAAAAGAAAATATAATTTCTATTGGAGATGATCCATTAGATGCCTTGCGAGGTATAAAACATTTTACACAAAATATTCCTAAAATGATAGCCAATCCAAGCTATAAAGAATTATTAAATAAAAGAAAAAATTTAAGTGATACAGCTATAATAGTCTCAACAGGACCTAGCTTAACTAAACAACTTCCACTTTTAAAACAATACCAAAACAAAGCCAGTATATTTTGTGCTGATAGTGCTTATCCTATACTTGCAAAAGCAAATATTAAACCTGATTATGTTTTTTCACTCGAGAGAACTGATTTTACTAGTGAATTTTTTAACAATGATTTTGGTGAATTTGATAAAGATATATTATTTGTTATTAAATCAGTTACTCATCCAAATACTATTAAGTATTTAGAAAAAAATAAAAGAAAATATATGATAGTTTCAACTCCAGAATATTTTTTTAAATATTGTTCTTTAAATGATTTTGGGTATTTTAACATGGGATGGAGTGTTGCTCATATGGCCTGTTATTTATCGGTTCATTTAAAACATAGTAATATAATATTTATTGGGCAAGATTTAGCTTATAATGATATAGGAGAATCCCATCCAAAAGATTATCAAAATTCATCAACTTTCGAAACTGATACCTATGAACATATAGATGTGTTGGGGTATGGTGGAATAGGCCATGTTAAAACACATAAAACATGGATTTTTTTTAAGAAAGTACTTGAAAATGATATTCTTACTTTTAATAAGATGAATATGAAAATTTACAACTGCACTGAGGGTGGAGCAAGAATAAATGGAACTATTGAAAAGCCTTTTAAGCAAATATGTGAAAAATTATTAAAAAAAGATTTGAACAAGCCTTTTACAAAACTTGAAAATTTAAATTTAAATAAACAAAATGAATTATTATTAAAAGCATATTTCAAAATTATAAAAAACATTAAACAATATGAAAATTTAAAAAAAGAATTATGCGAAAGAAATATATCTATAAATAAAAATTTATTATATATTGATAATTTAGATATTCAAGATTCTATACATATGTTTGAATTAATATTAAAACAAATTGATGAACTTAAAACTAGCATATATCGTTGTGGTTTGTCAAATGGACCTTTAATTAGACAATTTGAATTAAATTTAGCAAGAATTTATGTGTTAAATCCAAAAACACAAGAAGATAGCTACAATAAATCAATGCTTTGGATAAAAGAACACCTAGATTGGATAAAATTAATCATAGCTCATATAGACTCTCAAAAGGAAGTTTTACAAAGAAGTATAGTTACAACTAAAGATGAGCTTATAGAAAAAGGTTTTCTAAATTTAGTAGAAAAAATCGAGCACAGAGCTTTAAAAAATGTCAATTTTTGATATTTTATAATCTATTTTTTAAATTTATTAAATCGATTTCAAAAATTTCAAGTAATTTTTCATTAAATTTTTTATAATTACACGAGAGCTTTTTTATAAGCTCAAAGCTTCTTATTTTATCTTTGTAATTTTGCCATAAAATTTCTTTATTTTTGTTTTCATATCTACCATTTTCATTAAATTCATAGCGGTATATGCATTCTTGCGATACAAAAAAACTCTCACTTAGCATAAAATTTATATAGTTAAAAAGCACATCTTCTCCATAACAAAGTTTTTCTTTAAAATCAACATGCTCAAAACTTTTTAAAATCAAATTTTTCTTATATACTTTTGCCCAAACACTCCAACAAAAATGCTTTTGTTTAAGTAAAAATTCCAAAAATTCATCTTTTTTAAAAAGTTCATCTTGTTTAAATCTATAAAATTTCTTAAATTTCACCCTATGTACATATGCATCAAACACTACCATATCTACATTTTTGATTTTTTCAAGCCCAACTTCACAAGCATTAAGCTCTAAATAATCATCAGGATCTAAAAACATTATATAGGGTGAGCTTGAATTTAATACACCTATATTTCTACTAGCAAAAGTTCCTAAATTCTCTTCATTATGTATGATTTTTATCCTATCATCTTTGCTAGCATATTCTTTAGCTATATCTATACTTTTATCATTGCCAAGGTCATCTACCACAATGATTTCTATATCTTTAAAAGTTTGTTTAATACAACTTTCTAATGCTCTAGCAATATATTTTTCTACATTATAAGTTGGTAGTATGATGGAAATTTGACTCATTTTAGCTCTTTATTTTTTGATATAATTATAGCTTTTATTTTTAAGGAAAATTATGAATATTTTTATCAACCTTCCTACTTGGCTTGGCGATGCGGTGATGGCTAGTGCGGCTATTTATGCTATGAAAGAAAAATACCCTCAAGCTAAATTTACTTTTTATGGTTCTTTTGTAAGCACAGAGCTTTTTAAACGCTTTGAAAATGCTCAAATTTTAGTAGAAAATAAAAAGCAAAGATATAAGCAAATTTTAAAAGCTAGAAAAAACTTTGGTAAATTTGATCTAGCTTTTTCGTTTCGCTCGGCATTTTCAAGCAAGATCATTTTAAATCTAATCAAAGCAAAAAAAAGATTTTATTTTGATAAAAATATTCTAAAAGAAGAACACCAAGTCTTAAAATACTTAAATTTCATAGAAAAAGCCTTAAATTTTAAAGCCACTTCAAATGCTTTAAAACTCCCTATAAAAGCAAAATCAACTCAAAAAATCTTAGGTATAAACCCGGGTGCGCATTTTGGAAGTGCCAAAAGATGGGAAGCGAGCTATTTTGCAAGGGTAGCAAAAGAATTTAGCTCAACTCATCAAATTTTAATCTTTGGAGTAGAAAGTGAGAGAGAAATTTGTGATGAAATTGAGTATTTTCTTCTAAAAGAAGGTATCAAATCAAAAAATCTTTGTGGTAAAACTAGTATTTATACTTTATGTAAAAATATTTCTATGCTTGATTTGCTCATCACAAACGACAGTGGTCCTATGCATATAGGTGCAGTTTATGGGGTGAAAACGGTGGCTATTTTTGGTTCTACTAAATTTAGTCAAACCTCGTCTTGGCAAGAAAATGCTAAAATAGCACATTTAAATTTAGCTTGTATGCCTTGTATGCAAAAGGTCTGCCCTTTAAAACACCACAAATGCATGAAAGATTTAAAGCCTGAAGTGGTAATAAATTTAGCAAAAACATTTTTTTAGCATATTTTTCTTTGTGATTTGGGTTTAAACCTCTTGCAAAAGCTTGATAAATGTGTTAAACTTAACAATCATTTTTAATCAAGGAGCTTTTTATGACTAAAGCAGATTTTATTTCTCAAGTTGCTCAAACTGCTGGGCTAACTAAAAAAGATGCAACTGCAGCTACTGATGCAGTAATCGCTACTATTACTGATGTATTAGCTAAAGGTGATAGCATTAGCTTTATTGGTTTTGGTACATTTTCTGTAGCTGAAAGAGCTGCTAGAGAAGCTAGAGTACCAAGCACTGGTGCTACTATCAAAGTACCTGCTACTAAAGTTGCTAAATTTAAAGTAGGTAAAAACCTTAAAGACGCAGTTGCTGCTGCTAAAACTGCTAAAAAAGCTAAAAAATAATTCTTTGCGCAAAAGTTAAAAAACTTTTGCGTTTTTCTTCATAGTTAAGTATTAATTTTCTTTTGATATTGTTTTTAAAAATATTAAAGGAAGACAATGTCAGTTTATAATAATATCTTAGATTGTATAGGTAACACCCCGATTGTTTCTTTAAAAGAATTTGCTCCAAATCTTTATGCTAAATGCGAGTATTTTAATCCAAGTCATTCTATAAAAGATAGAGCGGCTGTGGAGATGATAAAACAAGCTTTAAATGAAGGTAAAATCAATCAAGAAACAACCATTATAGAAGCTACAAGTGGAAATACCGGCATAGCTTTAGCAATGATTTGTGCAAGCTTAAAGCTTAAACTTATCATAGCTATGCCTGAGTCTATGAGTATTGAGCGTAGAAAAATGATGAGTTTTTTTGGTGCAAAGCTAGAACTTACTCAAGCAAGTAAAGGCATGCAAGGAGCGCTTGATAGAGCTAATGAGCTTTTGAGTGAAATTCCAAATTCATTTATGGTAAGTCAATTTGAAAATATCAACAACAAAAACGCACATAAAAAAAATACTGCTTTAGAAATTTTAAAAGCTTTACCCGATCTTGGTATTTTTTTAGCAGGTTTTGGTACAGGCGGGACTATTAGCGGGGTAGGAGAAATTTTAAAAGAACACAATCCTAATGTCAAAATCATAGCCTTAGAACCCGCATCTTCGCCACTTTTGAGCCAAAATACCGCTGCAAGCCATAAAATTCAAGGTATAGGTGCAAATTTTATCCCTAAAATTTTAAATCAAAAAATTATAGATGAGATAGTTTGTGTAAGCAATGAAGATGCTATAAATACAGCCTTAGAGCTTGGTAAAAATGGCATAATGGCAGGAATTTCAAGTGGTGCAAATGTATATATGGCTAGAAAAATTGCTTTAGAAAACCCTGATAAAAAAGTCTTGACTATGTTAAATGATACAGCCGAGCGATATTTGTCAACTGATTTATTTGCAAATTTATAATTAGGGGTGTGTATGAGTCAAAATAATGAGCATTTTGATTTAGATCTTGAAAGGGCGATTTTAAGTTCTTGTATATATAGTGAAGATTCTTTTTTTAGTGTTTCTTCGGATATTGAGATTAATGATTTTTCGCTCAAAGCTCATCAAGATATTTATAAAGCTATTTTAGCTTGTGTGAATGCAGGCGAGCCTATAAGTGCAAGTTTTATAAGAAAACATAAAAAAGTAGATGAGCAAATTTTAGCTGAAGTTTTAGCTACTACTTCCATAGCAGATGTGAGTAAATACGCTTATGAATTAAGAGAAAAATCCATTAGACGCCAGCTTTTAAATTTTGCTTATACTATACCTACAAGGGTAAATGAAGATAAAAGCATTTCTCAAATCTCAGATGAAATAGGCAAAGAAATTTTTAATCTTACAAACCGTGTAAATAGTAATAGTATTAAGGATATGACTATGGTGATGTCTGAGCTTATGGATGAGTTTAAAAAGCAAAAAGAAGCTGAAAATAAAGATATTTTGGGACTTGATACAGGTTTTAGTGAGCTTAATAAAATGACAAAAGGCTTTAAACCCGGCGATCTTGTAATCATCGCAGCACGCCCTGGCATGGGAAAAACTACAATTTGTTTAAATTTTATAGAAAAAACACTAAGGCAAAATAAAGGTGTTGTAATGTTTTCACTAGAAATGCCTGCTACGCAAATCATGCAAAGATTAATCAGTGCAAAAACTTCCATTCCTTTGCAAAAAATTCTAATCGCAGATTTAAACGATGATGAGTGGAGTAGGGTAGGTGATGCTTGTAATGAATATGCGCAAAAAAATCTTTATATTTATGATAGTGGTTATGCTAGCATAGCAGACATTCGTTCAATTTTACGCAAAATCAAGGCTCAAGATGAGAGTATTGAGCTTTGCGTAGTTGATTACATCGGTCTTATGATGAGTAACTCAGCTTTTAATGATAGGCATTTACAAGTGAGTGAAATTTCAAGAGGTTTAAAGCTTTTAGCAAGAGAATTAAATATGCCAGTAGTGGCACTCTCACAGCTTAATCGTTCATTAGAAAGTAGGGCAAATAAGCGTCCTATGCTTAGTGATTTAAGAGAAAGTGGCGCTATAGAACAAGATGCAGATACGATTTTATTTGTATATAGAGATGAGGTTTATAGAGAGCAAGAAGAAAAAGAAAGAGAAAATAAAGCTAAAAATGAAGGCAAAACTTATGAGAGAAAATTTATGCCAAATCCTGTGCAAGAAAAGGCTGAGCTTATTATAGGTAAAAATAGAAATGGTCCTGTAGGGCATGTGGATTTGCTTTTCTTAAAAGAAAAATCGTGCTTTATTGAAGCTCCAAAAGAAGATTTTGTGGTTACCAATTTTGAAGGTTAATTTAAAGAATAGCGATAATCGTTTTGTATAAAAAGCTCTAAATCTTTAAAATCAATTTTTCCCATCAGCTCTTTTACGAGCTGTTTGTATATTATTTTTTCATCTTTAACTACAAAAGCTGATCTTGCTAATAATCCTGCAAATATACTATCATGTATTAATACTCCATAATTAGTGCCAAAATCTTTAAAGGCAAAATCACTTGCAACTATGATATTATCAATTCCTTCAGTTGCACAAAAACGATCCATAGCAAAAGGTAAGTCCATGCTAATAACAATCACTTCAATGTTTTTTATAGATGCCAATCTTTTGTTAGTTTCTTTAGCTTGTTTGGAACATACTTGAGTGTCTAAGCTAGGAAAAGTTAGTAAAATTTGAGTTTTTCCAGGTGGTGCTATTTCTACTGAGGCAAGATTTTTAGTTTTTAAAGTCACTTTTGGAGCATTATCGCCAATTTGTAGTTGATTTCCTGTGAGTTTTATGTTTTGTTTTTTATATATAATGCTTGACACAATTTTCCTTTTTATAATAAAATCATCTTAGCTAAAAGTAAAAAGCTGAAAAAACCCAAACCATCAGTAATTGCAGTAATCACAACACTTGAACCTACCGCAGGATCAATTTTAAATTTTTTCAAAGTTAATGGCACAAAAGAGCCTACAAAACCGGCTAAGGCTAGATTGATTAGCATTGACAAAGCTATAACAAGTCCTAAAAGGGCTGTTTTAAACCATATAAAAGCTATAATACTCATAACGCTAGCAAATATAAGCCCATTTAATAAAGAAATTCCACTCTCTCTTAATATAACTTTTTTAGCATCTTTAAATTCTACTTCATTGAGTGAGAGTTTTCTAACTGTTACTGCTAAGGCTTGTGAGCCTGTGTTACCTCCCATGGAAGCTACAATAGGCATAAGTACTGCTAGAGCTACAAGTTGTTCTATTTCACCTGAAAAAAGACTGATGATATTAGCTGAAATTAATGAAGTTGTAAGATTAATCATGAGCCAAAAAGCTCTTGCTTTAGCCGCTTTAAAAGCACTTTCTTCTTCAACATCTGCATCAACTCCGGCTAAATTATAAATTTGCTCTGTTGCATTTTCTTGGATTAAATCATGAATATCATCATAAGTAATTCTACCCAAAAGCACTCCATCATCATTTATAACAGCCAAAACACTTAAATCATAATCTTCTACTATATCAATAGCCTTTTGTATATCTTCATGATCTTTAATGCTATAACATTTATATTTTTCATTGTTGTTTTTAATAATATCTGCAAAACTTAGTTTAAAATCCCAAAGCAAGAGATCGCTTAGGTTGATAGCATTGCAAAGTTTTCCTTGTTTATCTATGATATAAACTTGAAAAATTTGATCTACTTGTCCTGAATGCTTTAAAATTCTATATCTTTTAATGGCCTTTTCTATACTTTCATTAATAGAGGCTGTGAAAATTTCTGTTTGCATATAAGCACCAGCGGTATTTTCATCATAATTTTTAAGGCGTAAAATTTCTTCTTTGTCTTCTGAACTTAAGCGGTTTAAAATAGCTAAAGTTTTTTGTGGATTTAGCTCTTCAAAACGCTTAATTAAGTCTGTTGCATCATCACTTTCAAGCTCTTCTACTGCTTTTGCAATCTTTATAATGCTTAAGTTTTCTAAAATATCTTCTAAGATATGTTCAGGCGTTATAGTAGCTACATTTGCAAGTGTGTAAGTATCAAAAGATTTAAGAGTTTTTAAATAAAGCTCTTCATTATGTCTTTTGATAGTTTTTAAGGCTTCATTGATTTCATAGGTACTTTGATCTTTGAAAGTATTTTTTAAAAGTTCTTGTGCTTCTAAAAAATCATTCATCATCTCAAAGCTCCATAGAATTTTCTATATTTTGTTCTTTTGGTGGATTTTTATAATTTTCATCAATGCTTTGCAAGCGGTTTTCATACTCTTTTGCCATTTTTAAAAATTCTTCTTTGTTTTTTCCACTTAAGCTTGATTTTGGAATTTTAACTATAGTTTCAGGATTAATTGCTTTATTATTTAGATAAAGTCCAAAATGCAAATGTGGTCCAGTACTCATACCAGTAGAGCCTACATAAGCAATCACTTGTCCTTGCTTAACTTTTTGTCCGCGTTTGATTTTTGCAAAGCGACTAAGATGAGCATATAAAGTCATATAGCCTGACATGTGTTTTACTTGTACAACCTTACCATAACCACCTTTTGTCCCAACAAAGCTAATCGTTCCATCTCCTGCACTTTTAACTGGAGTACCCGTTGGAGCTGCATAGTCAATACCTAGGTGTGCTCTATAGCGTTTTAATATAGGATGGTATCTTGCTCTAGTAAAACGATCTGAAATCCTTGTATATTTGACAGGTTTAGTTAAAAAGAAATTTTCAAGCTCTTTTCCTTGAGCATTATAATAAGAATCTTTATATAAAAATACAGAATATTCTTTACCTCTAATATTAGCTAAAGCTGCTTGGATATTAATATCGCCAAAAAGTCTTCCTAGTCTTCTTTTTTGCTCATAAATTAATACTACACTATCGCCTTTTCTAACATTTTTAAAATTAACACTATTTTTAAAAGCTCTTACCATAGCTCTTGCTAAGGTTACGCTACCACTTTCATCATAAACATCTTGATAAGCTGAATTGTTAATAGCTACGCGAATAGTTCTTTTTTCTTTGGTATAAGAAATTGGAGTAAAACTTAATACGAATTTATTTTCAGTATTTTTGTAAATATGAATTTGTAAATCATCACTGATTGGGATTAAAACCTGTTCTAATTCTCCTTGATCATCTTTTAACATTTGGTATTTAATACCACTTGCAATTTCTGCACTTAGTTCTTTATCTTCAGCATCAAGATTATAGTATAAATTCAAAGGTATGGAGTGATCTTGTAAAAAATCAAGTAAAGTTTTGCCATTCTCCCAAGAAAGTTCTTCAATACTTGAAATAGCAAAAAGTTTTATCGATATAAGTAAAGATATGAAAATTTTTTTCATGGTATTTTAAAGCCTTCTAAAATTTAAACATAAATTTGTATTTTACTTAATTTTTCTTACAATTTTGTAAGGAAAATACAATATAATTTAATTTTTACACTTTTTTAAGGAGTATCAGTTGTCAAGAATTATTTTAATACTTTGTTGTTTTTTAGCATTTTTGCAAGCTAAAAATTTTGATTTAATACAAACAAAACTTGAAAAAGTAGATGATATTTATGGTTATATAAAAGATGATCCTAGAATTTTATTGCACTCAAGTGGTATAGTTGTGCATGAAATTGATACACAAAAATCAATTATTGCAAGAGCTAGTGTGATAGGGCGTGAAAATGGCTTAGTTAAATTACAATTTAAAGTTTTTGATATGCTAGCTCAAGATGCTATGCCTTTACCAAATGTATTGCCACAAGTAGGCGATAAAATAGTTTTAAATTATTTATATGATAGAGCCTTGATTATAGCTCCTGATAAAAATGTGTATGATTTTATAGCTCAAAAATTAAATGGACTTTATTTTTTACACCCTGATTTATTTGGTGCTCATATGATACAAGAATACCGCCAAACTCCAAGAAGATCAGATTTTAGATCTTTTTGTTCAAAAAATGCTGTTGGGCTTTTAGTGGTAGCTTTAGAAAATAAAGCTGAGATAGTTGATTGTCAAGATTTTGGCAAGATAGAAGAATTTAACATACCTCAAGCTCAAAGTTTGCAAATTCCATTTTATTCAAGAATTACAGGTTATAAAAGCGATATTTTTAGCTTAAATGATGAGACTATTGGAAATTATTATGTATATTATGAAAAATTAATTAGCTTAACTAGAGAAAAATAATGCAAGAAATCCATCAAAAATTTTTTCAAGATCTTTTAGGGGTTGAAAATGCTCATTTTGATCCTATCCATAAAAGAGCGTATAGTTATGATGCTACTAAAAAGCATTATTTACCTGATGGAGTGCTTTTTCCAAGAGATGAAAATGATATTAGTCAAATTTTAAAATATTGTAATGAAAATAAAATCATCGTTATTCCTAGGGGCTCAGGTAGTGGATTTACCGGTGGAAGCTTAGCTATTAATGGTGGAGTAGTGTTAAGCTTTGAAAAACATATGAATAAAATTTTAGAAATTGATCTTGAAAATTTAGTTGCAGTAGTGCAGCCTGGTGTGATAAATATGGCTTTACAAGAAAAAGCAAAAGAATATGGTTTATTTTATCCACCTGATCCTGCTAGTATGGAGTATTCTTCTTTAGGGGGGAATGTAAGCGAAAATGCAGGGGGTATGAGAGCTGCTAAGTATGGTATAACTAAAGATTATGTAATGGCTTTAAGAGCTGTTTTACCTAATGGAGAAATCATTAGAGCAGGTAAAAAAACTATAAAAGATGTAGCGGGTTATAATCTAGCTGGAATTTTAATAGCAAGCGAGGGATCTTTGGCTGTGTTTAGTGAGATTACTTTAAAACTAGTAGCTTTGCCAAAGTTTAAAAAGACAGCTATGGGGATTTTTAACAGCATTGATGAAGCAATGAATGCAGTTTATAAAACTTTAGCTAAAGGTGTGACTCCTGTATCTATGGAATTTTTAGATCAATTAAGCATACAAGCATTAGAACAAAAATTCCAAAAAGGCTTACCTATGGATGCGGGTGCGATTTTAATCGCTGATGTAGATGGCAATGTAGAAGAGGCTATTGAAGCAGATTTAAAAATTTTGCAAGAGAGTTTTTATGAATCTGGCGTAAGAGAGTTTAAAATAGCAAAAGATGAGCAAGAAGCAGCCAATATTTGGTTTGCTAGAAGAAACTGCTCTCAAAGTATAGCAATGTATGGAAATTTAAAGCTTAATGAAGATATTACAGTGCCGCGTTCAAAACTGCCTGATCTTTTAAAAGGCATAGCTGAAATTTCTAAAAAATATGGTTTTAAAATCCCTTGTTTTGGTCATACTGGCGATGGTAATGTACATACTAATGTAATGGTAAGTGATAAAAATAATCCTGAGCTGGTTAAAAAAGGTTACGAAGCTGTAGAAGAGGTGTTTAAGCTTACAGTTTCTTTGGGTGGAACCTTAAGTGGGGAGCATGGTATAGGCATTTCAAAAGCTCCTTTTATGAAGCTTGCTTTTAGCGAAGCTGAAATGGACTTGATGAGAAATATCAAAAAAGCATTTGATCCAAATAATATACTTAATCCTTTTAAAATGGGACTTTGATGAATTTTAAAAACTTCATAAAAATTCTTTTAAGCATAAGAGATAAAGAAATTTTAAATTATGCTGCAGCTTTGAGTTTTTATACTATTTTATCTTTAATACCGCTTTTATTTTTATGTTTTTGGGTTTTTACTCAAATTCCAAGTTTTGAAATGTATCAAGAAAGAATTAAAAATTTAATTTTTACTTTTTTAATCCCAACTCAACAAGAATTAATAACACAATATATTAACACTTTTTTAAAAAATAGTGTCAATCTTGGTTTAATTGGTCTTTTAGCTATGGCTTTGACTTCTTTGGCATTTTTTTCAGGTTATGATTATGTTATTAATAAGCTTTTAGAAGAAGACTCTAAAAGTCTTTGGCATAGTATAAGTTCTTATTGGACTTTGGCAACATTAACTCCACTTGGACTTGGAGTGAGTTTTTACATTTCAGGTTTTATACAAAAAACCTTAGATGATTTTAATATTGCTTTAAATTTTTTTGAGATTTTACCTTATGTGATTATATGGGCTTTGTTTTTTACATCTTATTCAAGTTCAGTGAGTAAAAAAGGTGATTTAAAAACTTTGCTTATTAGTTCTTTTGGTGCTTCTGTGATTTGGTATATTTCTAAGATGATTTTTGTATATTATGCTGTATATAATAAAACTTATTTAAATGTATATGGTTCTTTTTCTGTGATATTGTTTTTCTTTTTGTGGATTTATATTTCTTGGATTATTTATCTTTTGGGTTTAAGGGTTTATTTGATTTTAAATCAAGAAAATAAAGGGAATAAAACCAAGAGAAATTACAAAAAGAGCTAAATAACGATGAAAAATAGCCATGAAGGATAAAAATATATAAATAAGATAAATTTCTAATGGTATGTGTAACAATATACTATTTAATTTAAAATCAAATAATGCTAATAATATTTCATCTAATTCATCTCCATAAGATAATAAATGCAGTAATAAACTTATAGGGTAAAATAAAGCAAATAATATGCTTAGAGGTATACCTAAAAATTGTTGAAAACTAATAAGTGGAAAAAAATATAATACAGGAATCATCATTGCTAAAAAAGTCCAAAAATTTATAAAAACAATATGAATATAATTTTTTGAAAAATTATCTTTAAAATGATGTAAATATAAATAAATATAAAATACTCCTAAACTTGAAAACAAAAAGCCAACGCTAAATAATAAATTTGGAAATAAGCTTATACATAAAATTACACTTAAGAATAAAAATTTAAAACTCAAAATTTTAATATTTTTGCTAAATAGATAAAAAGCAAAAATACTCATACATAAGGCTCTTATATAAGAAGGGCTAAAGTCTATTAAGAATATATACAAAATTAAAAGCAAGAAAGTAAAAATACTAATATCAAGTTTTAAACTTCTATAAGGAAAATATCGTTTGTGAAAAAAGGTATATAAAGGAGCAAAAATCAAAAAGCAAAAACTAAATAACAAGCCCAAATGATATCCACTAATAGCAATTAAATGCGCGATATTGTAAAAATTTACATCATTTCTAAGTTCACTTGATACATTTTTTGCAAAAAATAAAGCCCCGTAAAATTCTTTGATTTTTTCATTTTGATGTTGATTTAAAAAATACTCCACTAAGATATTTTCTTTTTGAGTATTAGTTTTATGAAAATCATAACTTGGTACAAAAAAATTTTTACTAAGATAATCTTTAAAGTTAATATTTTTAGTAATAATCCTAAGATTTATAATATCATTTTTACTTAAATTTAGATCTTTAAAACTAGTAGTGTAAAAAACAAAATCAGAATTTTTAATTTTAAAAACTTGGTATTTTTTACCTTTTTTATTAGTTTTTTGATAGCTAGATATAATGATATTATTTTTAAGCAATAAATGTTTTGTGAGTTTAAAATTTTGGTATTTTTTATACTCATAAGTGAGATTTAGGCTAAAAATTGCTAAAAAACATAATAATAAAATTAAAAATTCTCTATAAGAATCTTTTATAGAGAATTTTAAATTCATTTTTTCTTAGAAAAGCGTGATAAGTATAACCATATAATAAAAATTAAAGTGATTATAAAGGCAGGTGCTATATAAGGATGATTTGAAAAAATTTCAAAAGCCTCCTTTAAGGTGTTTCCAAAAATAAATCCAGCATAACCAAGTATTATAGCCCAAATTAAACTAGCTAGGGTATTGATGATAAAAAATCTTACAAAGCTAAATTTGCAAAGGCCTGCTGCTATAGGAATGATAGTTTTTACCCCGTAAATAAATTTTTGCACTACTAAAAGTAAATCTCCATATTTTTTGATTTTTATCATAGCAAGCGCGATTTTTCTTCTATGATTTTTAAAATAAGGCATTATGTCTTTTTTATAATATTTTCCTAGAATAAATAATAGGGTTGAACCTATAGTATTAGCCAAAAAGGCTAAAAATATACACAAATGCAAATCAAGTTTAGTTGAACTTGCACAAAGTACCCCGGCAGCAAGTATGGCCACCATTCCTCCACCAAAAGAATAAAAAAATAAAATCAAATAACCATAAGTGCTAAGATTATCAATCATTTCTTGCATGAAAAACCTTATCTTGCAAAATCAACAGCTCTAAGCTCTCTGATGACATTAACTTTTATTTCACCAGGGTATTGAACTTTTTCTTGAATTTCTTCAGCTATTTCTTTAGCTAAAAGCACAGATTCATCATCATTGACTAATTTTGCATTAACAATAACTCTAATTTCTCTACCAGCATTAATAGCATAAGCTTTTTTAACCCCTTCTTTACTTTTTGCTATATCTTCAAGTTCGCTAACTCGTTTCAAGAAGGCCTCTAAAACCTCACGCCTTGCTCCAGGGCGTGCAGCGCTTAGTGTATCTGCTGTACAAACTGCAGCTGATTCTATACTTGTAGCCTCTTCATGTCCATGGTGAGCATAAATTGCATTAATCACTATAGGATGTTCTTTGTATCTTTTGCAAAGTTCAGCTCCTAAATCTACATGAGAACCTTCAAATTCATGCGTTAAAGCCTTGCCTATATCGTGTAAAATTCCAGCTCTTCTTGCTAGTTTTTCATCGCCACCACACTCAGCTGCTATGATTCCAGCTAAATGCGCTACTTCTAAAGAGTGTGCTAGAGCATTTTGTCCATAACTTGCTCTATATCTTAATTTTCCTATTAATTTAACAATTTCAGGATGGATATTATTAAGTCCTAAATCCATTACTATAGTTTGACCTTCTTCTAAGATATTATCTTCAAATTCTTTGCAAACTTTTTCATGGATTTCTTCTATTTTTGCAGGTTGTATTCTACCGTCTTCAACTAAAAGTTCAATCACCTTTGTAGCAATGGCGCGTCTATAAAGATTAAAACAACTTACTATAATTGCTCCAGGCGTATCATCTATGATAATATCAACACCCAAAACCATTTCTAAGGTTTTAACATTTCTCCCTTCTTTGCCTATAATGCGTCCTTTTAACTCATCATTTTTGATATTTACTACATTGATCAACCTTTCAGCAGCGAATTCTCCTGCAAATCTTGAAGTAGCTTGTGCTAAGATAAAATTAGCCTTTCTTTTGGCTTCATTTCTAGCTTCTTCTTCGTATTTTCTAACAATATGAGCAATTTCAGCTCTTGAGGCTTCTTCTACTTTTTGTAAGACTATACTTTTTGCCTCTTCTTGTGTGAGACCAGCTGAATGTTCAAGAATTTTTAAAACATCATTTAACTTTATTTCGTAGCTTTGTTTTAAATTTTCATTTTCTTCATGTAAAGCTTTTATAGTTTGCTGCTCTTTTGCTAATTTGTTTTTGTTTTCTTCATGAAGTTTTTCTTGATAATGAAGATTTTGTTCTTTTTTGTTGAGTTCTTCTAGCTTAATAGAATGCTCTTTTTGTAGTTTTTGAATTTTTTCATCAAATTTTTTCTTTGCTGCAAATTCAGCCTCAGCAACTGAATTTTTAGCATCTTTAAGTGTTAGCTCAGCTTCATATTCAATGGCTTTTGCTTTTGCTTTTGCTTGCTCTAAAAAGATATTGAAATTTGCATCATTAATCTTTTTGGCGACTATATATCCAATCCCTCCGCCTATGAAAACGGCTATTAATGCGACTAATATTTCTATCATTGTTTTTAACTTTCCTAAAATATTTTTTATAAGGGTTTATATAAAAATTTCCTTTTATATCATGGTCTTGACTAAAAATTTGATGAGATTTTGCATCCATCATTTGTGTGAAAATAACTAAAGGTTTTTTATAAGAAATATTTTCAAAAAACCTATCGTAAAATCCTTGGCCATGACCAACTCTTCCTAATTTTGCATCTACTCCTATAACAGGGATGATTGCAACATCTATACGAGTTTGCAAAAAAGAATCTTTTGGTTCATATACCCCAAAACTCTTTTTATCAAGAGCTAACCTTAATTTTACTACCTTTAAACTTTTATCTTGCATAAATGGAACAAAAATTCGGTATTTTTTTGTTAAAAAATGTCTGAATTTATAAAGATTAATTTCATATTTCAAAGGAATATATATAAGGATATTTTTATAATTTTTACAAGATTTTAAAATTTTATTTACTTCTTGAAAAACTAAAAAATCTCTTTTGTATTGAAATTTTAGTTTTAATTTCATTTTAAATTTCTGTTTTATTCTAAAGTCATTTTTTATCAAAGCTTTCCTTGGTTTTTTAACTTTTTATGTTATACTTTTAAGCTTAAAAAATCATAAGGATATGACTTGAAATTTAAAATTTTTTTAGCAATTTTTGCTATGATTTTTTTTACTTCATGCTCAAGTGATAAAGAAAATTCTAGTAATGAAAATACTGATAATGCAAGTTTAAGTCAAAGTGAAAATACTGATTTTACTTTGAAATTTTTAGATGGTAGAAAAATGTATGTGAAATATCATGAACAAGAATTTAATTTTGATGATACAGCAAAAGCTAAGTTGTTTGTATTTTTTACAAGTTGGTGTGAGCCATGCAAAGCTGAAATTCCACATTTAAATAATTTAAATAAAAAATATCAAGATAGATTTGAAGTCATAGCGCTTTTTTTAGAAGAAGATAGAAAACAAGAATTATTGGAGTTTATACAAAAAGAAAAGATGAATTTTCCTTCGGTTTTAGGAGAGAATAGTTTTATTTTTTCTAAAGTTTTAAATATCAGCTCTATACCAACAATGGTTTTATTTAATGCAAAGGGTGAAAAGATTAAAGAGTATTTAGGTTTAATTCCTGAAGAAATGTTAGATATAGATATACAAAAAGCGATAATGTAATGTTTGGATTTTTAAAGAATGGTTTAAAAAAGACTTTAGAAAGCATCCATTTAGTTAAGGCTTCAAATAAAATCATTACAAAAGATTTGCTTGAAGAGATGCTTTTAGAAGCTGATGTGGCATATGAGATAGTTGAAGAGATTATTTATTATCTTCCTCCAAGTGATGAGGTTAAAAAGGCTGATTTAGAGCGTGTTATGGGGACTTATTTTATTTACGATAAGCCTGAACTTGCTAATGCTAAGCCTTTTGTGGATTTGATTTTAGGTGTAAATGGGGTAGGTAAGACTACAAGCATTGCTAAAATGGCACATTTGCATAAAGAAAATGGTGAAAAAGTTATACTTGGAGCTTGTGATACTTTTAGAGCAGGAGCTATAGAGCAGTTAAAATTATGGGCACAAAAATTAAATATAGATATCATAGCTACTTCACAAGGACATGATCCTTCGGCAGTTGCTTATGATGCTATTTCTAAAGCTTTGGCAAAAAACTATGATAGGGTTATTTTAGATACAGCAGGACGCTTGCAAAATCAAAAAAATCTTGCAAATGAGCTTGAAAAAATTGTCCGCATAAGTGATAAAGCTATGCAAGGAGCTCCTCATAGAAAAATCCTTGTACTTGATGGCACTCAAGGTGTAGCAGGAATTTTGCAAGCAAAAGCTTTTAATGATTTAGTAAAACTTGATGGAGTGGTTATTACAAAACTTGATGGAACTGCCAAAGGTGGAGCTTTATTTAGCATAGCAAGAGAGCTTGAACTTCCTATTTTATATGTAGGAGTAGGGGAAAAAATGCAAGATTTATGTGAATTTAGTATTAAAGACTATTTAGAAGCTATATTGGAACCGATGTATAAATGAGCTTTTTGTTAAAAAATTTATCCGCACTAAATAATCCTTACTTGATGGAAAAATTAAAGCAAAAACACAGTAGCACTTGGGTGATGGATAATAGGGGGGGGGTAGATCAGCTAAATTGGATAAATCAAAATGGAGAATATTTATATAAAAACCCAAAAAAATATTTAGAAGAAACCATTGCTTTATATCAAAATAAATATCTACTATATCCTGTTTTATATTTTTATGGTTTTGGTAGCGGTGTTTTGTATAAATGCCTACTGAATAATCCAAATTTAAAGCATATAGTTGTTTTTGAAGATGATTTAGAATTGTTATATAGTGTGTTTAGTGTTTTAGATTTTTCGAATGAATTAAAAGAGCGAAAAATAATCATTTTAAATAGTGAAATTTCAAATCAAGATTTAGAGTATTTACTTTATATGAAACCTTTTTACAATTTTTTAAGAATATATGATATGCACATACATAATGAATACTATGAAAAATTTGAAAATAACATTCTCAAATTAAACAAAAAAATTTCAGAAATTTTAAAAATTATTATTTTGCATCAAGGTAATGATATTAAAGATTCTTTGCAAGGTTTGGTGCAATATATTTATAATTTACCAAATATGATAAAAAATCCTCCCTTGAAAAATTTATGGCTTATGCGAAATAAAAAAGTTAAATCAGCTATTATAGTTTCTACTGGCCCATCTTTAAGTAAGCAACTTCCTTTACTAAAACAATATCAAGATAAATTTAGTATATTTTGTGTTGATAGTTCTTATTCTATTTTGGCAAAAAATAATATTAAACCCGATTTTGTTTTAATGAGTGAAAGAACTCATTTTAGTGCTGATTTGTTAAAGCAAAATTATGAAAATATAGATAATAATATAGTATTTATTTTATTAACCTTAGTACACCCTTTAGTGATTAAATACTTAAAAAACACTAATAGAGACTTTTTACTAATTCCATATCCAACCATATTTTTTAATAAAATTGATTTATTTGGTTTTGGAAAATCTCCATCGGGCGGAACAGTAGCTTATAATGCTTTACAATTAGCGTGTGATTTTAATCATGAAAATATTATTTTTATAGGTCAAGATTTATCATATGGAGAAGATGGAAAAACTCATGCCAGTGGATATTATTATGAAGATGAAGAGTTAAATGATGTTGAGGAAAAAGCTATAGCTTATGGGGGAATTGGCGAAGTTTTTACTCATAGTACTTGGAATACATTCAGATTTACTATGCAAAATTATATAGCTAATAAAAAAGGTTTTAAATTTTATAATGCCACAGAAGGTGGAGCTAGGATAGAAGGCACTATAGAAAAACCATTTAAAGAGTGTTGTGAAGAATTTTTAGATGAAAATTTAACAAAGCCTTTTGAAAAACCATCGCCAATAGATAAGAATGCTCAAGATGATTTGTTATTGCAAAGTTATAAAGTAATTAATGATAATTTAGAGTTTTGCGATAGATTTGTTAAGGAATTTGAACTTTATTTTGAAAATTTGATTCAAATAGAAAATAAAATTCAATTTTTGGAGGTATTTGAAGATAAGAAGAGTTTGATTATCCAAAGTATAAAAAATTTAGATTTTTATAAAACTAAGCTTGATGAGTATTGTAAAACTTTTTTATATGAATTTATTAGACCTTTTTTGCAGCAATTTGAATTTAATTTAGCAAGAATTTATGTGATTAATCCAAGGACTAATGAAGAATGGTTTGATAAGAATATAGCTTGGGTGAAAGATCATATATTTTTATTTGAAATTTTAATAGCAAATATAAAAATGGCAAAAGATGAGATAAATAAACATTTAGATCCGTTAAAAGATGAGATTCGAAAAAGACAACTAGATAATATTTAAAAATAAAATATATAATCTTTTTAAAAATCTAGGTAATATTTATGGCTAAAAAACACATTTTATTTGAATGTCAAGCTTGTGGAAATCAACAAAGTAAATGGCTAGGCAAATGTCCTGAATGTGGTTCTTGGGATAGTTTTGTTGAGCTAAAGCAAGAACAAATTAAGGTTTTAAAAGAGTTAAATTCACTCTCAAATACTCCAAGTTCTGCAGTATGTATAAATGATGTTATAGCAGAAAATTTCACACGCATTAGCACTGATGATAATGAGCTTGATTTAGTTTTAGGTGGTGGGCTTGTTGTGGGTTCTTTGGTGTTAATTGGGGGTTCGCCCGGGGTTGGAAAATCCACACTTTTATTAAAAATTGCTTCGAATTTGGCTAAAAGTGGTAAAAAAGTACTTTATGTAAGTGGCGAGGAGAGTAAATCTCAAATCAAACTGCGTGCAGATCGTTTAAATGCAAATTGTGAGAATTTATTTTTACTTACTGAGCTTTGCTTGGAAGATATTTTAAGCGAGCTTTCTAAAAAAGATTATGAAATTTTAATTATTGATTCTATTCAAACTTTATATTCTAATAAAATTACTTCAGCAGCAGGTAGTATCACTCAAGTTAGAGAAATTACTTTTGAGTTGATGCGCTATTCTAAAGCCAATAATATTAGCACTTTTATCATAGGACATATCACTAAAGATGGGGCTATAGCTGGACCTAGAATTTTAGAGCATATGGTAGATGTAGTGCTTTATTTTGAAGGCGATGCCAATAAAGAAATAAGAATTTTAAGAGGCTTTAAAAATCGTTTTGGAAATATTTCCGAAGTTGGTATTTTTGAAATGACTTCCAAAGGCTTGATTAGTGCTAAAGATATAGCTAATAGATTTTTTACGCGTGGTAAGGCAGTAAGTGGTAGCGCTTTGAGTGTAGTGATGGAAGGAAGCAGAGCTTTAGTGCTAGAAATTCAAGCCTTAGTTTGTGAGAGTGCTTATCCAAAGCGTAGTGCAACAGGCTATGAAAAAAATCGTTTAGATATGCTCATAGCTTTACTAGAGAGAAAGCTTGAAATTCCCTTGGGGCATTATGATGTTTTTATTAATGTAAGTGGTGGGGTAAAAATTAGTGAAACTGCAGCAGATTTAGCGGTGGTTGCAGCAATTATTTCAAGTTTTAAAAACCGCCCTTTGAGTAAAGATAGTGTTTTTGTGGGTGAGCTTAGTTTAAATGGTGAAATCAAAGAAGTATTTTCACTTGATGTGCGTTTAAAAGAAGCTAAAATGCAAAAATTTAAAAATGCCATAGTACCTGTAAAACCTATGGAGGAACTTGGCTTAAAATGTTTTGTAGCTAAAGAATTGCGTGAGGTTTTAGAATGGATGTAAAATTTGATGTAATCATTATAGGTTCAGGTCTTGGAGGCTTAAGTGCAGGCGCTTTTTTAGCTAAAAATGGAAAAAGGGTTTTAGTTTTAGAACAGCATTCTTTAATTGGTGGTTGTGCTACTTGTTTTAAAAGAAAAGGCGCTTTGATTGATGCGGGACTTCATGAGATGGACCTAGGTGAAGCAAAAACTGATATGAAGCATTTGGTTTTTGATAAGCTTGGTATAAAGAATAAAATTCAAATTTTACCTTTACCAAGTGCATGGAGTATTAAAAGTAAAAATTATAATCTAACTTTACCTCATGGTATAGAAAAAGTAAAAGAAGTTTTGAAAAAAGAATTTCCGCAAGAGTGCAAAGGTATAGATAAATATTTTAAAGCTATAAAAACGCAAGCTTATGCTATTCGAAGATTTCCTTGGGATTTAAAATTAAGTGAGTTATTGTTGTTTCCTTTTGACACTGCTTGGATATTTATTAAAAATAGATTGTTTAATAAAAAAGTTTATGATGTTTTAAATGCTTATATTAAAAATGATAAGCTAAAAAAGATTTTAAATGCAAATATGAGTTATTATCATCATGATAGTAAAGAATTTATTTTCAGTTTTCATGGCATTGCTCAAAAGCATTATTATGATGGTGGAGTGTATATTAAAGGTGGCTCGCAAGCTTTAAGTGATGCTTTGGCTGAGGTTATCAAAGAAAATCAAGGGCAGGTTTTAGCTAAGGCTGAAGTTGTTAAAATACTCACAAAAGAACAAAAAGCTTATGGAGTAGAATACATTCAAAATAATCAAAAACATACCATCCATGCGCAAAATATCATCGCAAATTGCGATCCTTTAATCGTATATAAAGACTTGCTTAAAGAGTTAAATTTAACCCAAGAAATCAAAGCAATAGAATCTAAAAAGCGTGCTTGTTCTTTAGTAAGCGCTTATTTTATTTATGATAAAGATATTTCTAAAATTTATGAAAATATGGATTATTGTAATTTTATATTTGAAGATGATTTTTTAAATAGTTCATATGAAAACACTAATATTTTAAAACTAGATATTAAACAAAGGCCTATGGCTTTTGTGAATTATTCTAAGGTTGATAGTGGCTTAGCTAGTGATAAATACATAGGTGTTGTAGCTTTTAGTTCAAATTATCAAGAGTGGGATTTAAATAAGCAAGATTATAAAGTTAAAAAAGAAGAAGTATTAAAAGCCATAGTGCAAAGACTAGATGAGATTTTTCCAAATTTAAGTTCACACTTAATCCATCAAGAATTAGCCACGCCAAAAACTATACAAAGATATACTAAAGCTTATGAGGGTACAATTTATGGATTTTCTCAAGATCAAGAAGGGGTTAAATATAGATTGCATTATAAAAGTAAAAGTATAGAAAATTTATATTTTGCTAATGCTTTTATATTTCCTGGAGGTGGTTTTACAGGTGCGATTTTGGGTGGATATTTTTGTGCTAATAAAATGAATTTTCATTAAAATATAAGCAATTTTTTTATAATATTAGCTTTGAAATATTTATTCTGCTAAGGATTTTTAATGAAAGATTTATTTTTATTTAGTTCTTTTATAGATTCTAGCCACACTTTTGCATACTTTTTTCATTTGGGTATAGTGGTTGTGATTTCTTTGATTTTAGCAAAACTTGCTACAAGATCTATGCAAATTGTCCCAAGAGGTAGTCAGAATTTGGCTGAAGCTTATATGGAAGGCATTTTAAGCATGGGTAGGGATACTATGGGTAGCGATGAAGCTGCTAGAAAATATTTACCTTTAGTTGCAACTATAGGTTTTATGGTGTTTTTTAGTAATATCATAGGAATCATCCCTGGTTTTGAAGCTCCAACAGCAAGTTTAAATTTTAGTGCTTCTTTGGCTATTATAATATTTGTGTATTATCATTTTGAAGGTATTAGAACTCAAGGATTTTTTAAGTATTTTGCACATTTCATGGGACCTGTGAAAATTCTAGCACCTTTGATGTTTCCTATAGAAGTGGTTTCTCATTTTTCAAGAGTTATTTCTTTATCTTTCCGTTTATTTGGTAATATCAAGGGAGATGATTTATTCTTAGCAGTTATTTTAGCTCTTGTGCCTTGGGTTGCGCCATTGCCTGCTTATATGCTTTTAACTTTTATGGCATTTTTACAATCTTTTATTTTTATGATTTTAACTTATGTTTATTTAGCAGGTGCAACTGTAGTTGATGAGCATCATTAATTTTTAAAAAGCAAAAGATATTTTTTGCTTTTTTCTTTTTTAATCTTCTTCTTTTATTCTTTTTTAAACTCTTTTTGAAATAAAAAACGCTAGAATAAACAAAAAATTCTAAGGAAAATTTTAATGTTTGAAGTTGTTATAGGACTTGAAGTTCATGCACAATTAAATACAAAAACAAAAATCTTTTGCTCATGTGCGACTTCTTTTGGAGAAAAATCAAATACTAATGTATGCCCAACATGTTTAGCTTTACCAGGTGCTTTACCTGTATTAAATCAAGAAGCGGTAAAAAAAGCCATAGCATTTGGAAAAGCAGTTAATGCAACTATAAATAAAAAAAGTATTTTTAATAGAAAAAATTATTTTTATCCTGATTTACCAAAAGCTTATCAAATTTCGCAATTTGATATTCCTATAGTGGAAAATGGTGAGTTATTTATCAATGTAAATGGAGAAAATAAACGCATAGGTATCACTAGGGCTCATTTAGAAGAAGATGCAGGAAAAAATATACATGAGAGTAATTTTTCAAAAGTAGATTTAAATAGAGCAGGCACGCCTTTGCTTGAAATTGTCAGTGAACCTGAACTTAGAAGTTCCGATGAAGCGGTGGCTTATTTGAAAAAATTACATTCTATTATAAGATTTTTAGACATTTCAGATGCAAATATGCAAGAAGGTAGTTTTAGATGTGATGCTAATGTTAGTATTCGTCCAAAGGGTGATGATAAGCTTTATACTAGAGTGGAGATTAAAAATTTAAATTCATTCCGTTTTATTCAAAAGGCGATTGAGTATGAAGTAAAACGCCAAAGTGAAGCTTGGGAAGATGGAAAATACGATCAAGAAGTTGTGCAAGAAACAAGATTATTTGATACGGTTAATTTAGTTACTAGAAGTATGAGAGGTAAGGAAGATTCTGCTGAATATAGATATTTCCCTGATCCTGATCTTTTACCTGTAATTTTAGATGATGAAATGCTAAATCAAGATATACCTGAACTTCCTGATGAGAAAAAAGCTAGATTTGTGAGTGAATTGGGTATTAAAGAAAGTGATAGTGAAGTGATTGTTTCTTCATTAGAGCTTTGTAGATATTTTGAGTATCTAATTAATCAAAAATTAAATCCAAAACTTTGTGTTACTTGGCTTACGACAGAGTTAATGGGGCTTCTAAAAGGCGAATTGACTATAGAAAACTCACCTATAAAACAAGAAAAATTAGCTGTTTTGATCAAACGTATAGAAGAAGGTGTTATTAGCGCTAAAGCAGGTAAGGATATTTTAGCTTATGTATTTGAAAATACAGAAGTTGAAATTGATGATGCTATTGAAAAACTTGGTTTAAAACAAGTAAGTGATGATGGTGCTATTGAAAAGATTATTGATGAAATTTTAGCAAACAATGAAGATAAAGTAGCTGAATATAAAAGTGGTAAAGATAAACTTTTTGGTTTCTTTGTCGGTCAGGCAATGAAAGCAGGTAAGGGTGCATTTAATCCTGCTAAGGTAAATGAAATTTTAAAAGCAAAACTTGGTTAAATATGAAAATAGCAGTTGTTGGTGCAGGAAAATGGGGAAGTGCTTTATATGATGCATTGAGCGTTAAAAATGAATGCGTAATAACTTCTTTTCACGAAAAAGATCTTTCTTATTTTGTTAGTACCAAAGAAGCTTTAGAATATGAATATTTAGTTTTTGCTTTATATGCTCAAGGAATGCATGAATGGCTTGCAAATAATTTTAAAGATTTAAATCAAAAAATTCTTGTAGCTTCTAAGGGTATTGATTGTAAAAGTTTAAAATTTATGGATGAGGTTTTTAGTGAGTTCATAAGTAGTGATAGACTTTGTTTTTTAAGTGGTCCTTCTTTTGCAAGTGAAGTTTTAGAAAAAAAACCTTGTGCTTTGGTTGTTAGTGGTAAAAATCAAGAGCTTTGTAATCAATTTGCAAGTTTTTTTCCAAATTATATTAAAACCTATACAAGTTCTGATGTTAAAGGCGCTGAAATTTGTGGTGCATATAAGAATGTTTTAGCAATTGCAAGTGGAGTTTGCGATGGTTTAAATTTAGGCAATAATGCAAGAGCTTCTTTAGTTTCAAGAGGTTTAGTAGAAATGCACCGCTTTGGGCAATTTTTTAATGCTAAAGAAGAAACATTTTTAGGGCTTAGTGGGGCTGGAGATTTATTTTTAACAGCTTCAAGTAACTTATCAAGAAATTATAGAGTAGGTTTGAGTTTGGCTAGTGACAAAAATATAAAAGATATTTTAATGGAACTTGGCGAGGTAGCTGAAGGAGTGCAAACTGCTTATGCTATACATTCTTTATCAAAACAATTTCAAATTTATACCCCGATTGTTAACGAAGTAGTCTTAATGCTAGAGGGTAAGAATGCTTGGGAATCTTTGAAAGATTTGATGTCATCAAAGGAGGAAATATCATGATCATCAAAAATGCAAAAATTTATGGCGAACAAAAGCTTGATCTTAAAATAGAAGATGGGAAAATTACTCAAATTACTAATGATTTAAATGATGATGAGTATATTGTTGATATAGAAGGTAAAACTTTACTTCCTTCGTTTATTGATTTAAATGTTAGTTTACTTGATAATGAATTTAGTATAGATAAATTATATGATCTTGAAAAAGCATGCTTAAAAGGTGGGGTAGGGACTATTGTTTTAAAAGATAGTTTAGAAGCTAACACTCAAGGCTATGCGCTTTATTTTGATAAATTAAAATCTTTAGATATTAATGTTTTACCTACTATTAATGTATTAGATAAAACAGAAAAATTAAAAAATATTGCTACCTTAATTGATATGGGCGCAAAAGGCTTAGAGCTTTCAAGTACTTTAGGAGCAAATTATTTAAGACAATGTATGCAATATGCCAATATGAAATCAACCCCTGTATTTTTAAAGTGTTTTGATGAGAGTTTTGACGATCATGGAGTAATGAATGATGGACAAATAAGCTTTGAATTAGGACTTATAGGAATTAGTGATATAGCTGAAACTAGTGAAGTGGCAAAAATGAAAGAATTAGTGGAATTTTATAAAAATAAAGTTTGTTTTAGCTCTTTAGCAATTACAAGATCGTTTGAATTATTACATGATCAATATAGTGAAATTTCAATCCATCATTTAATCAAAGATGAAAGTACTTGTGAAAATTTTAACACTCAAGCAAAAATTTTACCTCCATTAAGAACAAAAGATGAAGTAACAAATCTTAAAAAGTTGCTTCAAGATAAGAAAATTACTTTCTTAAGTTCTTTGCATGCTCCTAACACTAAAAAAGATTTGGCTTTTGATGAAGCAGATTTTGGAGTTAATGCCATAGCTATATATATGAGTTTATGTTTTACATATTTAGTAAAAGAAGGTATCTTAACTTGGAAAGAATTATGTGATTTTACAAGCTATAATCAAGCGCAATTTTTGGGATTAAATAAAGGTAAAATAGAACTTGGTTTTGATGCTGATTTGGTTGTATTTGATGAAAAACTTTCTTTTAATGGAGAAGGTTTATATGCAAATGATATCTTGCAAGGCAAGGTAGAAAAAAGTTTTATAGCAGGAAAAGTTTTTAGCCTTTAAGCTAAAAACTTTTATTTATCTTGCATAGCTTGAGCTACTTGAGCTGAACTATTTCTAATTTTTTCCATACATTCTCTAGCTTCTTTAGCTAAATCCACGCTTTGATTTACGCCACTTAAGCCGTCTTTAATGCTTTGTACAACTTCAGCTGTTACATTTCTAATAGAATTAATGGTAGTAGTGATTTCATTTACTGAATGTCCAGTTCTTTCAGCTAGATTTCTAACTTCATCAGCAACAACAGCAAAACCTCTACCATGCTCACCTGCACGCGCTGCCTCAATAGCCGCATTTAGAGCTAAAAGATTGGTTTGATCGGCTATATCGCTAATGGTTTGAATAATATTTTTAATTTCTTCTGATTGCTCATTTAATGATGATACGAGATTACTACTATTGTTCATCATATCAGCAATGCCTTGAATATTTTGAACCGTATTTTCTATAACACTATCGCCCTCTTGAGTGAGATTATCATTTTGTTCAGCTAATTCACTAATAAGCTTTAATTTTTCCTCATCTCTTACAACTTGTTCGGTAATATCTGTTGCAAATTTAATAACTTTGTAAATTTCTCCATCATCATTTTTGATAGGATTATAACTTGCTTCTAAATGGATTAGTTTGTTGTTTTTACCAAAGCGTATGAATTTTCCTGATTGAAATTTACCACTTCTTAGCTCTTCCCAAAAAATTGTATATTCTTTGGAATTTCTAAATTTTTCCTCGCAGAACATACTATGGTGTTTTCCTTTGATTTCACTTAGTGAATAACCCATGGTTTGAGTGAAGTTTTCATTAGCATTTAAAATCTCTCCATAAGGATTAAATTCAATAATAGCCATAGAACGATTAGCGGCATCTATGGTGTTTTTTAGATCAAGCATTTCATAGTTTCTTTGAGTAATGTCATTTGCAAATTTAATAACCTTATACACTTCATTGTTTTGGTTTAAAATAGGAAGATAATTGGCTTCAAGATAAATATCTTTCCCGCCTTTTGCAATACGTCTAAAAAGTCCATTTCTTGATATACCACTTTTTAAATCTCTCCAAAAATCAACATAGCGTTGTGACTTTACAACCTCTGGTAAACAAAACATACTATGGTGTTTACCTTTGATTTCATTTAAAGAGTAATTCATAGTTTTTAGAAAATTTTCATTAGCATTAATAATAGTTCCATCTGTTTGAAATTCTATCATGGCCATAGTTTTGCTAATAGCATTAAGTATATCTTGAAAATCTTGATTAGATTGCTCTAATTGAGTAATTTGTTCATTAATTTTTTTCTTGTTGATAAACATAAAACCCCTTTATAAAATAATTCGGAATTATATAGTGCTTTTTAAAATAAATAATTTGTTTATATTAGCTTTTTGTTAAATTATAAAATTTTTCTTGGAGAGAATTTCTTATTTCATCGTTAATTTTCTCATTGTCATTTAGATATTGTTTGTTAAGTTCTTCAAGCTCTTTTAAAAATCCAAAAAGTGTTTCTTCCCACAAAGCATTATTTCTTTTACTTAAATTCATTGTTTGGATATGATTAAGTTTTCTACTCATATTGCTTAAATTCTCTAAAAATTCATCTTTATAATTTTCATCTTGGAGTGTAAAGGTATTTTGCAAAAGATTATTTTTTATATTTCTTATCTCTTCGTTAATTAGATCACAAAATTCAGGATAAATATCATTTTTAATAGGTTCAAGTAAGGCTTGTTCATCTAGTTTTAGAGTATATTTTTTTATGGCAAAAAAAAGAATTAAAAAAGCTATTGCACTGACTAAAATATAGAAAGTCATTTTGTTTTGATAATCCTTAAAAAATAAAAATGGTGCGGTTAGCGAGATTTGAACTCGCACACGCTGAGCGCACCACCCCCTCAAGATGGCGTGTCTACCAATTCCACCATAACCGCATAAGCCCTACAAGAGGGCTTTGAAAATTTTAAGCTGCTACTAATGCTTGGAATGGATTAGCATAAAGAGCGATAAGAGCAATAACAAGTGCATAAATAACTTGAGCTTCAATCATCGCTAAAGCAATAAACATAGTAGTCATTAATTTACCACCAAGACCAGGGTTTCTAGCAGTACCTGCTATAGTTGCTGCTGCAGTATTACCCATACCGATAGCTCCGCCTAAAGCTGCAACACCAAGTCCTAAACCTGCTGCTAAGATAGAAAAAGAAGCTAACCATTGATTCATAGAACCTTCAGCTGCAAATGCAAAACCGCTTAAAGCTAGCATTAAAAATACGATTTTTTTCATAGTTTTTCCTTGTAAAAATTTAAATCCTTTCGGCTTGCGTATCCCTACTCGTGATTTATAAAAGCGAAATTATATACAAATATAACTTTAAAATTATTGAAATTTAAATTAATATTATATATTTTAAAATAAATTAAAGTTTTTTTTAGCTACATTAAAAGTTTTTTATAGTTTTATAAATTTAAGGTTATCTTTATGAATGAAAAATTTTCTAAAATAGGCTTTGTATTAGCGGTAGCAGGTTCAGCTGTTGGACTTGGAAATGCTTGGAAATTTCCAACTTTGGTAGGACAAAATGGAGGTTCAGCTTTTGTACTTTTATATTTGCTTTTGACTTTGGGGGTAGGGTTTGTAATATTTTTGGCTGAACTTAGCATAGGAAAACTTAGTGAAAAAGATCCTGTAAATGCCTATTATACTTTAGCTCCAAAACATAAAAGAGCTTGGTCTATAGTTGGTTTTTCTTTAATAGGTGCTATTTTGATTGTTTCTTTTTATAGCGTGATAATAGGATGGATTGTTAAGTATGCTTATTTTGGGTTTTTTCCTTTACCAAAAAGCATAGAAGAAAGTG
>NZ_JANQDA010000017.1:0-39652 GCF_024723655.1 Campylobacter sp. RM5063
CACACTCCATCAACGCTTAACTCATAAGCTTTTTTTAAATTATTATCTAAAACATCAAGTAAAAATAAAATTTTAGAGTCAAACATATAAAACTCAGCCATTTTTGAGGCAATTTTTGCTAATCTCTCATCTTCTATTAAAATATATTTTGCTCCTAGTGCATTAGAAAGTAAAATTTCTTCCTCATTCTTGGCATATATAGCAAAATCTATTTTTTCCTCTTTTGCACTTTTTATATTTTGTTCATTATAATTAAAACAATTTACATTTGTTTTGATAAAAATATTTTCATAATGACTAAATTTTTGCATATTTATCAAAGAATGTCCAAAAATTAACATAGTTTTTCCTTTATCTTTAAAAGACAATAATTCCTAAAGCCTTGATTAAAAATTTGATAATCTTTCAATTCTTGCAATTCATCATAAACTTCACTTCCTTTATAAAGCAAAAATAAAGTATTTTTATCATAAAAACCATTTGAAATTTCTACCAAAGGTTTTACATCCATTAAAGCTCTTGAAGTAATTAAATCTACTTTAAAAGGTGGATAGTTTTGTAATTTTTCTTTTATGATATTTACATTTATCAAATTAAGTTCAGTTTTAACCACCCTTAAAAATGAGGTCTTTTTAGCGCTAGGCTCAAAAAGAAAAAATTCATTATCTTGCAAAATACAAGCTAAAAATAATGCAGGAAAACCAGCCCCGCTTCCAATATCAATGATCTTTTTTTTATTACTCAAATCATAAAAATCTAAAATTTTAACACTATCAATAATATTTTCATCTATATTTTCAAAATGAGTTAAATTATGCACAGCATTAAATTTTTCTAACAACTCTTTATAAAGCGTGATTTTTTTAAAAAAATCATCTTTATTTGCAAAATCTTTTAAAAAATTTAATTGCTCTTCGTATTTTTTCAATTTAGATGTCCCATTTGTGTATATTTAATTTCTAAATAATCTTTATTAAAACGATTTGCTTTTATTAAAATAGGCACTCTTAAATTAATTTTTTCTTTTAATGAATTTAGTTTTTCAGGATTATTAGTTAAAAGGTTAATTTTAGAAATCTTATAATGCTTAAGTATAAATTCTACTATTTCATAACTACGCTCATCTGCCTTAAAACCTAATTGATGATTTGCTTCTATGGTATTAAAACCCTTATCTTGCAAAGCATAAGCATTAATTTTATTAAAAAGTCCTATACCTCTTCCTTCTTGCCTTAGATAAATCACCATACCACCATGCTCTTGAATGTATTTTAAAGAAAAATCAAGCTGTTCTCCACAATCACATTTTAAGCTTCCTAAAACATCCCCTGTTAAACATTCTGAATGGATTCTAATATTAACTTCTTTTTTCAATTTTCCTTTAAAAATACAAAGATGTTCTTTATCATTTTCTTTAAAACTTTGTATATTAAATTCCCCAAAACGAGTGGGGAGTTTTGCTATTTCAGAAATTTGAATAGTCATTATTTTACTTTACCTTTTTTATAAAAAATATGCTAGAATTTAAACAATTTTAACAAACAAAAAGGAAATTTATGTTTAAACGCTTTAGAAGATTAAGACTTAATGAGAATATTAGAAGCTTAGTAAAAGAAAATACCTTAAATTTAGATGATTTAATCTATCCACTTTTTGTTATCAATGGTGCTAATATTAAAAATGAAATCACGTCTATGCCAGGTGTGTTTCAAATGAGCTTAGATGAAATTTTAAAAGAATGTGAGGAGTTAATTAATCTTGGTATTAAAGCGATTATTTTATTTGGCGTGTTAGAAAGTTCCAAAAAAGATAGTTGTGGAAGTGATGCATTAAGCGATGATGGCTTGATTGCTACAAGTCTAAGAGCTATTAAAGCAAAATTTCCTGATTTGGTAGTAATTACCGATCTTTGTTTTTGTGAGTATACTGATCATGGGCATTGTGGTATTATTGATCCAAAAAGTAAAAGCGTAGATAATGATTTAACTTTAGAAATTTCAGCCAAACAAGCTCTAATTCATGCTAAAAACGGTGCAGATATGATAGCACCAAGCGGCATGATGGATGGTATTATTGAAACTTTAAGAAAAACTTTAGATGAAAATGGTTTTGAAAATTTACCCATTATGGCTTATTCTACTAAATTTGCTTCAGCCTATTATGGGCCTTTTAGAGATGTGGCTGATTCTGCACCAAGTTATGGAGATAGAAAAACCTATCAAATGGATTTTGCCAATGGTAAAGAAGCCTTATGTGAGAGCTTAGAAGATGAAAAACAAGGTGCTGACATCTTAATGGTAAAACCAGCACTTGCGTATTTAGATGTAGTAAAAGATATAGCAAATCATTCTAAACTTCCACTTTGTGTGTATAATGTAAGCGGGGAATATGCTTTGCTAAAAGCAGGTCAAAAAGCAGGTGTGATTGACTATGAAAAAATAGTGCTTGAAACTATGCTTGCTTTTAAAAGAGCTGGAGCTAAGCTTATCATAACTTATCATGCAAAAGAAATTGCAAAATTATTAACAAATAAGGAGTGAGATTGAATAGTCTAAGCAAAAAAAGCTCTCAAGATGTAATCAATGAATTATCTAATCATTTGGGCATAGAAAAATACAATCAAACTATATTTCATCTAACCCACATTAACGATAAAGAAAAAAAGTTAAGTCTAAAAAATGGCCATAATTTAGCACCCGAACCATGGTTTATAGTAGATGAAAATGATGAAGTTAAAACTATGTTTTCTGTAAAAACTCTGATTGAGTTTTTACAAAGTGCCAAAAAGATACAAAAGGATAATTTTGAACTTAAACTAGAAAAGGCTATCTATCAACAAATTCCTATTGACTTTAATGATGTATGGATAGTCGCAATGGATGAGATTAAACATCAAGTTTCCAAAGGTATAAAAGAAGTTAATATTGATTTAGATCAATTAATCAGCAATATTCATACAAAACATCCTAACTTATTTATAAACATGAAAGAAATGATGCAAAAAGGCAAAAAATGAGAGATTATAAAAATTTTGTTAAATACTCCAAAGCAGGACCTAGATACACTTCTTATCCTACTGCAGTAGAATTTAACACCCATTTTAAATATGAAGACTATATAAAAATTTTAAAACAACAAACAGCACAATTATCTTTATATTTTCATTTGCCTTTTTGCAGGAGTGCTTGTTATTTTTGCGGTTGTAATGTAATATATACCGCAAAAGAAGAAAGTAAAGAAAGGTATTTAAATTATCTTTTTAAAGAACTTGATCTTTTAACAAATACCATTGACACACAAAGAGAAGTAGCTCAAATGCATTTTGGTGGTGGTACACCTACTTTTTTTTCTGCTAAACAATTGCAAAGTTTGATTTTTAAAATAAAAAGCATTTTTCCAAATTTTACCCAAGATAGTGAAGTAAGTTGTGAAATTGATCCTAGATTCTTAAATGAAGAACAAGCTGATGTTTTAATTCAAAATGGCTTTAATCGCATTAGTTTTGGCGTGCAAGATTTTAACGAAAAGGTTCAAAAGGAAATTCATAGAATTCAACCTTTTGAACTTACCAAAAATGCAGTAGATATGGTAAGAAAAAAAGGGATAAATTCAGTAAATATGGATTTAATTTATGGCCTTCCTTATCAAAGTCTAGAAAGTTTTAAGCAAACTTTAGAAAAAGCACTGCTGATTAATCCCGATCGCTTTGCTATTTTTAATTATGCACATGTGCCTTGGCTTAAAAAAAATATGAGAAAATTTGACGAAAACACTCTACCAAGTCCTGATGTAAAACTTCAAATTTTAGAATATTGTGAAAAATTTTTAACTCAAAATGGTTATAAAATGATAGGAATGGATCATTTTGCAAAACCACAAGATGAACTTTTTAAAGCCTTAGAAAATGGTAGTTTGCATAGAAATTTTCAAGGCTATACTACAAAAGGCGGAACTGATTTAATCGGGATTGGCCTAACAAGTATAGGCGAAGGTAAAAGACACTATATGCAAAATTTCAAAGATATGCCAAGCTACGAAAAGGCTATCGATGAAGGTCGATTGCCTTGCGAAAAAGGTATTATGCTTGATGATGATGATGAACTAAGAAAAGCTGTTATTATGGAACTTATGAGTAATTTTGCTCTTAATATAAAAAATATTGAAAGTAAATTTAAGATTGATTTTTTTGAATATTTTAAGCAAGATTTAGAAGAACTCCAAAAACTTAATGAATTTATCAACATAGATAAAACTCATATCAAAGTTAATGAAACAGGAGTACTTTTAATCCGTAATATTGCTATGTGTTTTGATAAATATTTAAAACGCATTAGCGAAGATAAAAAAGTTTTCTCTAAAACGGTTTAATATGTTAAATGTTAATGAAATTTCTAATGCTTGCGTAAAATGTGGAAAATGCATACCAGTTTGCACCATACATGAAATAAATCGTGATGAGAGTACTTCCCCTCGTGGCTTTTTAGATTTAATCAGTGCTTATGAAAACCAAGAACTAGAGCTTGATAAAAATCTTAAAAAAATATTTGAATCATGTTTTTTGTGTACAAATTGCGTTGAAGTTTGTCCAAGCCATTTAAGAGTGGATAGCGCTATTGAAAAAGTGCGTTACGATATAGCACAAAAATTTGGCATTGCTTGGTACAAAAAACTTGCTTTCTTTTTTCTAAGACGCAGAAAAATTCTAGATATTTTAGCAAGATTTGGTTATGTTTTCCAAAGCTGTGCTTTTAGTTTACAACATAAAAATTTGGGAATGAAAGCTAAATTTAACCTACCTTTAATTAAAAAAGATCGCTTGCTTCCTTCTTTAGCTAAAAAAAGCTTTCTAGCTTCTAATCCTGATTTCATAAATAATCAAGGTGAAAAAACCATAGGACTTTTTATAGGCTGCTTGTCAAATTACTCTTATACAAATACGGGCTTTGCTTTGCTTGAAATTTGTAAACATCTTAAAATCAATGTTGATTTATTAAAAGATCAATCTTGTTGCGGTGCTCCTCATTATTTTACTGGAGATTTTAAAAGTATAGAAATTTTAGCTAAAAAAAATATCGTTTATTTTGAAGAAAAATTAAAAACTCTAGATTATATCATTATCCCCGAAGCAACCTGTTCTGCGATGATTAATATAGACTATGAACATTTTTTCCACATGCAAAAAGATGAAGAATGGGCTATAAGAGCTAAAAATATTTCTAGTAAAATACTACTTGCAACAAAATATTTTTATGAATATACTAAACTAGAAGAGCTTTTAAAAACAAAGAAAAAATTAAAGACAAAAATTGCATACCACGATCCTTGTCATGCAAGAAAAATGCAAGGTGTTTTTAAAGAACCTAGAGCCTTGCTTAAACAAAACTATACTTTCAAAGAACTTATTAACTCAAATGAATGCTGTGGTTTTGGTGGTGTTAGTATGCAAACTGATCACTATGAAAAAGCTTTGCAAGTTGGTATAAGAAAAGCTCAAAATATACAAAAAAGCAATGTGGAAATTATCAGTGCAGAATGTTCAGCTTGTAGAATGCAAATTTCAAATGCATTAGAGCATGAAAAATCCTCCACGCATTTTTTACATCCATTAGAATTGATAGCAAAAATACTTCAAGATAAAAATTAATCTTGAATTTTTATATCTTCGATATTTGATCTATTTTTTTCTATTAAAATTCTATTTTTTTCTATATTTTCACTATTTTTTTTACACTCGTTTTTCAAGATTTCAATATTTTTATATAAAATTTTTATTTTTCTCTCGTAACGATTTATCAATAAAAATACTATAAATAAAAATAAAATTAAAATAGCCCAATTTAAAAATGCCATATTTGCCCTTTCTTTAGATATATTAACACTTTTTATCTTAAACTAAAATTCTTTTCAAATTTGGAGAAAGTTTGACTAAAATTTCATAGTTGATAGTATTAAAAAAACTAGCCATAATACTTGCATCATTTAAAACACAAATTTCATCTTCATCATTCTCACAAGAAAAACTATCCATAGACATTTTTCCAAGCAATTTCTTACCATTAGGAAGAAAAAAATCTTGTTTTCCATCATAACGCAAAAGCCCATCTGCATAACCTAAATCATAAGTTGCTATTTCAAGATCTTCTTTTGCATTATATACACCACCATAACCAACACTTTGACCTTTTTTCAACGCTCTTTGGCTTAATTTTTCAGCCCATAAACTTAAAACTTTGCGTAAGTCTTTATTAAAATGCGCATAGCCAAATTGCACAAGCCCTACTCTACAATACTCATCGCACCCAAGCTCGCTTGCTCTAAACAATGCTTCAGAATTATGTGAATGAAATATAAGCTTTTTAGCTTCATCACAAAGCAAAGTATATATTAGCTCTTTAGCTTGTTTAAATTTTTGTTTTTGCACAAAATAACTAGCATCTATTTCATCACTTCCTGCAAAGTGCATCATCACTCCATGAAGTATTAAATTATTACTTTGTAGTTCTTGTATCACTTCTTGAATTTCTTCAGGTATAATTCCATTTCTATGCATATTTGTATCTACAACTAAATGAATTTTTATATTTTGCTTAAATTTTTTAATATCATTTTTATCATTTAAAGCATAAATAAATTTTTCACTTTCATTGCCATGTGGATGATGGGATAAAATTAAGATATTATCAAAAATATCTTCAAGCTCTTTTGCTTCAGCTTCATTTTTTACCGCTATAAAATTTATACCTTTTGCTCTAGCTATAGGAGCTAAAAGCTTAGCTCCATGTCCATAAGCATTATCTTTAAAAACGCATATTACTTTTTGATAACCTCCTGCTTTAGAGGCTATTAAGTCAAGATTATACTCATAAGCCAAACGATCAATTTTTATATATGCCATTATTGTTCAGCTAAAATTTGCATTTTATCTTCAACTAGCTTAACATAAAGGACTTTTTCTCCTTTGAATTTATAGTTAGTGCTACGATAGTCTTCATAAAATCCTATTCTAAAAATTTTCTCATTTTTATCATTTGGATAAGGACTTATGCTAAGATCTGAAAATTTAATGCTCTTTTTTTCTCTCTTTGCAAAAATTCTTTCTTTATTTTTTGCAAATTGCTCATAAGTGGATTTATTATTATGTTTAAAAATTTTTTTATCATAAAAAGATAAATACTTATTTATATCACTTTTTTGCCAACTATCTTTCCAGGCAAATAAATTAGCTAGTAAAATCGCTATTTCATCATGAGTTGCTCTTACTTTATTTTTCTCTTCTGTCATTGCATAAGATTTTCTATCAGCTACTAATTTATTAAAATCTTCCAATAAATCATTATGCACAGCAATACAACCTCTAGTTTTATAAGTATCCAAGCGTGTTCCATCTAAAGGATAGCCATGAATCCAAATACCACCACCTGTTTTACCCAAAGTTTTATCTAAAACATTTGGGTAAGTTGTTGCAAATGCAAATGGGCCATAATATGGATCACCAGGATAAAATTTCTTTCCAAGTTCGTAAAAACCTATTGGAGTTTTTAAATCCCCTTCTACTTCTTTATCTCCAGCTAAACCTGTTAAAACATCCCTTTGGATAAATTTCTTTTCTACTTTTCCATCATTGTAGTGATAAACTCTAATAATTTTATCACTTTTATTTGTTAAAACTATTGCAACATTTTCCTCATAATATCCTAAACTAATATTTTTGTCTTTTATCTCATCAAGCCAAAAATCTTTTTTACTTAACTCTTGCTCCAATACCCTTTCAACTGCATCAATACCTTCGTTTAGATAAATTTTTGCAAGATTATTTGCATTTGCAAACACAGCCAAACTAAACAATGCTAATATAATTTTAAACAATTTTCACCTTTCTATTAAAAATTAAAACAACAAAGAGCTAATTATAATATTTTTACAATAAATATATTTTTAATTTTTTCCGTGTATAATGTTTACAAATAACCAAAAACAAAAAAAGGAAAAATAATGAAAAAATTACTTAGTTTAGCCATATTAAGCACTTTTGCTTTTTCAAATCAAATTACTATAAATGATCCTTATGTAAGACAAACTCCACCTAATTCTAAAACAACGGCATTTTTTTTAGAACTTAAAAACAACTCCAACAAAGATATTAAACTCATAAAAGCTCAAAGTTCATTAAGCGATACAGCTGAAATTCATGATCATATTATGAAAGATGGTAAAAAAATGATGGTTCAAATTCCTCAAATCACAATAAAAGCTAATTCAAGCACTGAACTTAAACCTGGTGGGATGCACATTATGATACTAAATCTCAAAGAAAATATCACACCGCAAACAAAGGCCAATCTAACTCTTTATTTTGATGATAATAGCACAATTGAACTAAAAGATATCAAGTCAAGAAGCATTAAAAAATAATGAAAAATCTACTTGTCTTTGCCTTAGCTATAGTCTTTGCTATATGCGGGGCTTATTTTTACACCAATTCATCAAATACCGGAAAAAAGAGAGAATTAATTACCACTTTAACACCTCTAACATGTGATCTAAACATTCAAGAATGTGAATACAATTTTAAGGATAAAAAAGTCTTAGTAAATTTAAATCCAAAGCCTATTACTACATTAAATGAGCTTGATTTAAATATTACCAATTTAGGTGAGTTTAAAAAACTTAATGCTAGGGTTTATGGACTTAATATGTATATGGGAGATATTGTTCCACAATTTAAAAAAATAAACAATACTTATCATGCTAAATTAGTTTTAAGTTCTTGCACTCTAGATATAATGCGTTTTAGAATAGAGCTTTTTGATGATGAAACTCCACTAGGTTTTTATTTTGACTTTGATGTAAAGAGGTAAAATATGAAAAAAATAAATATTTTTTTATTAATTGTGGTAATTTTTGGAGTATTTTTTATATCTGTGCAGTATTTTGAAAACAACAAATACAATTTTCACTTAAATTCTGAAAAAGGCATACTTAGTCTAAAAGATTTTATCGGTAAAAAACTAATTGTATATTTTGGCTATACATATTGTCCTGATGTCTGTCCTAGCGAGCTTGCCTTGATTGCTAATGTTTTAGAAAAAATGCCAAATAAAGAAAAAGCTCATGTGATATTTATCTCACTAGATCCAGCAAGAGATAGCAACTTAACTCAAACTAGCCAATGGGTTAAGTATTTTTACCCAAATTCAACTGCATTGGTTGCTAAAGATGAAAAAGAATTAGAAAAAGTTACTAAAAATTATGGCGTAGTATATGAAAAAATCAATCTTAAAGATTCTGCTATGGGATATTCTATAGCACATAGTGGCGAATTTTATTTGATTGATGAGAATGGAAAATTTATTAAAACCATTAAAGATATTAGTTATGAAAGCTTTTTCAATGAAATTCAAAAATTCTTAAACGAATAAATTTCTCAATTTATTCGTTTCTTAAAGTATCTAAAATATCTACTTGTGTTGCTTTTTTAGCAGGATAATAAGAAGACAAGCTCACAATCATAATAGCACCAAAAATCGTAGTACAAAAATCAACAAAAGAAAGCTCCAAAGGTAGCTTACTCATGCCATAAACATCACTTGGTAAAGAAATAATGTCAAAATTTCCAAGTATCCACAAAGCAATAGCTGCAAGTATCACACCTGCTACGATACCACTTCCACCTATCAAAAATCCTAAAGAAAAAAATGTTTTTTTAATCTCTAACTTACTAGCTCCTAAAGAAAGCAACAAAGCTATCTCACTACGACGATTCATTACTATCATTAATAAAGAACTTACTATATTTAAACTTGCGACCAAAATAATCAACATCAATACTATAAACAAAGCTCTTTTTTCTAAAGCTAATGCTGCAAAGAAATTTCCATTTTGCTCCCACCAACCTATACTAGCATATCTTGCACCCAAGAAAGCTTCAATTTGTTTAATATCCTCAAAAGGCTTATTTGAATATACATGTACCCCATCATAACTTCCTTGGGGATATGACAAAATCTTAGCTAAAGCTTTTACATCTGTATACATATAAGCTTTATCATAAGCTAACAAACCTGAAGAAAAATCAGCCATAACATCAAATCTTTTAACTTTTGGAATAAGCGAAAGTCCGCTTGCATTAAGATTGGAAAAAATTAAGGTAATTTTTTCATTATAATCAAGTCTAAATTCATCTTTTAAACCCTTACCAATTAAAATATCAAAATTATCTAATTTTTTATCTTTTAAAGCTTGAGCTACTACCTCATTGATCTTTTTTTCATCTTCAAAATTAACCCCAAAAAGCATACCGCCTTCCAATTTTAAATCATTTCTTGCTATAACCTGAGTAGTAATATAAGGGCTAAATAATAAATTTGGAAATTTGCTTCTTAATTCTTGTAATAATTTATCATCTACATTTGCTCCAAAACGCGGTAATATAGTGATAGGGTAATTCATAGTAAAAAGTTTTCTCTCAAATTCTTTATCAAAGCCATTCATAATGGCCATTGCAACTAAAAGCACACAAAGTCCTATACTTACACCTAAAAAGGCTAAAATTTTTGAAAGCATAATAAAGGGTTGATCTTTATCAAAACGCAGGTATTTAAATAATAAATAACGAGGGATACTTTTATACATCTTTTACTCTTAATATTTTTTTAAGTATTTTAACTTGATTTTTATAAAAGCAAGCTTTGTATTTATTTAAGATAATATACAAAGGCACTATTATCGTGAAATTCAACTATAAATCTTAGTGGCAAAATTCTCACATAAGTTTCACTTTGCGCACTTGCTTGTTCACTTTTTACAAAGTCTTTTACATCTATTTTTGAGTTAAAAAAGCAATCAATTAAATCATTTTTGTGAGCATTTAAAAAGTTAAATTTATCCAGCTTTGTCATCTTTTCTTCAGCCACCATACCAAAATCATTGCGTATTAAAGACTTCAAATCACTTGGTGTATATGCTAACTCACAAGCATATTCTAAATTTTTATTTTTACTTTTAGTCATAGCCATAGAAATAGTTTCATTTTGATGATAAAGAATAAAATTTTTATTAGAAAGTTCTGCCCAAAATATAAATTCATCTTGGGCAGTAGCATTAAAAATTATGAGGATTAATAAGCAAACAATTCTTTCCACTTGTCAGCATCAATTTTAAGTTCTACATTTACTCTATAAAGACCATCTTTAAAGTCTTGATCTACAACACTTGCATTTTTAATCAAACCATTTACCTGTGCTGTAATAGTTGAGCTTTTAAGCATTGCATCTTTTACTGTATCTTTACCATTAACTCTGACACCATACAACTTACTTGCTAATTGTCTATAAGCATCGGTAATTGCCGCTCTTTTAGCTAAAGCTAAAGCTTGACCAACTGAAACCGTATTTAAAGGAGCAATACCCTCACCCACCGCTGTAAAAGTTAAATCATTGTCTGTACTTGTATCATTTGCAAGCATTTTTTCTTCTCTAATGATGTTACGCACATCATCTTTATCAACTTTTTGAACCACAACATCAGAATTTGCTGCTTGAGTCTGATTTGGATTCACACCTCTTTGATCTAGTGCACAAGCACTAAAACCCAAAGCTAAACAAAACATAAAAATAACTTTTTTCATTTTTTACACCTTCAATTTATTTGATTTTATTAAAACAGCAAAAAGCATTCCAATAATTTTACTATTCTAAATTTAAATCCATATTAGTTTCAGCATCTAACTCCTCATCTTCTTCTTTAGGACACTTAGCAATGCTTACAACCTCATCATTTTCAACATTAACAACAATTACACCACTTGTATTTCTACCTGCTTTTCTAATGCTTTGCATATCAACGCGTATCATCTTACCACTGCTTGTTAATGCCATTAAATCCATACTTTCATCAACTATGACTATACCGATTAAATCTTTTGTTTTGGCAGTAAGTTTCATACAAATAACACCCTTACCACCTCTACTTTGAAGTCTATATTCTCCAGCATCAGTACGCTTACCTATACCTTTTGCACTTACGCTTAAGATTTCTTGAGCGTCATTTTCTATAACAACAGCACCCACAACCTCATCATCTTTTTCTTTAAATTTAATCGCAGTTACCCCTCTACTTACACGGCCAATCTCTCTAACTTTAGCAAGTGGGAATTTAATACACATACCTTTTTTAGTAACCGCAAAAAGCATTTTACCAACGATAGTATTATCAAGCTCTTCATTAGGTTCAAGCATTTCATTTTCTAAATTTTCTTCATAATTTTGATCTTGTGTTTCGCTTTCATCCCTTGCTACGATAATTGCAGTAACAAGTTCATCATTTTCATCTAGATTAATCGCTTTTACACCCACGCTTCTAATGTTTTGATATTCACTTAAATTTGTGCGTTTTACAATACCATTTTTAGTAAAGAAACACAATGATTTACTTTCATCAAAATCAGTGGTTGGAATAATTGCCATGATTTTTTCATCTGCTTGTAGATTAATGAGATTAACCACAGCTTTGCCTTTAGCAGTTCTACTTCCTTCAGGAATTTTATAAACCTTAAGCCAATAAAGCTGTCCACGATCAGTAACAAACATCAAGGTATCATGTGTATTTGCCGTAAAGAAACTTTCTATAAAATCATCATCATAAGTTGTAACTGCAACCTTGCCTTTACCACCGCGTTTTTGTTTTTCATATTGCTTACTTGGAACACGCTTAATATAGCCACGATGAGTGATAGTAACTACCATATTTTCATTTGGTATTAAATCTTCTATATCAATATCATCATAGTCATCTTCAATTTGAGTAATTCTTGGTACATCAAATTTTGTTCTGATTTCTTTTAACTCATCTTTGATTAAATTTTCAAGCAAAGTTTCGCTTTTTAAAATTTGATCAAGCCTCTCTATTTCTGCTAATAATTCCCTTAATTCATTATCAATTTTTTCTCTCTCAAGACCTGTTAAACGGCCTAATTTCATATCTAAAATAGCATTAGATTGAAGCTCACTTAGACCAAATTTTTGCATTAATAAATTTTTAGCCGTTGGGTTATCAGGAGAGTTTTTAATCAAAGCTATCACTTCATCAATATTATCTAGTGCAATTTTTAAACCTTCTAAAATATGTGCTCTAGCTCTAGCTTTTTGCAACTCATAAATAGTTCTTCTAATAATTACAGTTTTTCTATGATTTAAGAATAAATTTAAAAGCTCAATTAAAGAAAAAACTTTTGGCTCTTTATTATGTATAGCAAGCATAATCACACCAAAAGTACTTTCCATAGTGGTAGATTTAAAAAGATTATTTAACACAATCTCACTCATAGCATCGCGTTTTAGCTCAATTACCACGCGAATTCCTTCTCTATCACTCTCATCTCTAACTTCAGCAATACCTTCGATTTGTTTTTCTTTGGCAAGTTCAGCGATTTGCTCTATTAATCTTGCTTTGTTAGTTTGATAAGGAAGTTCATCTATAACGATAATATCTTTATTAGCTCTTTTTTCTATATGGGTCTTTGCTCTTACTTTTACCCTACCACGACCTGTGCGGTATGCTTCTATAATACCTTTTTTACCAAAGATAATACCGCCGGTTGGAAAATCAGGTCCTTTAATAAATTGCATTATTTCTTCTAAACTTGCGTTTTTATTATCAATTAAATAAAGCAAACCATCAATAAGCTCATTTAAGCTATGCGGAGGAATATTGGTAGCCATACCCACTGCAATACCACTTGAACCATTAAGCAATAAATTTGGAACCCTAGCAGGTAAAACATCAGGCTCACTCATAGAATCATCATAATTTGGTATAAAATCAACCGTATCTTTTTCTATATCACGCAAAAGCTCTTCAGCTAAAATCGTCATCCTAGCTTCAGTATAACGCATCGCAGCAGCACCATCGCCATCAATAGAACCGAAGTTTCCTTGTCCATCTACGCTTGGATAACGCATAGAAAAATCTTGCGCCATTCTTACTAAAGCATCATATACAGCTGTATCACCATGTGGATGATATTTACCGATTACATCACCCACTATACGCGCTGATTTTTTGTATGCACTACGACTTCCAACACCTAAATCATTCATAGCATATAAAATTCTTCTATGAACAGGTTTAAGCCCATCTCTAGCATCAGGTAAGGCACGGCCTATAATAACACTCATAGAATAATCTAAATAACTACTTTTTATAGAACTTTCTATATCTATATTTTCAATATCTGAATCTTTAGTAAAAATATTTTCCATAAAAATCCTTAAAATTAATGCCTATATTGTATCAAATTTTGCATTAGCCAAAACTAAAGCAAAAAGCACTTCAATATTATTTTTTTCTAAAAGCTCTTTTGCCTCTAATAAACTTAATCCAGTAGTTATCACATCATCTACTAAAATTACAGGATATTTTGGACGCTTTAAAAGCTTATAAGATCTTTTATTATCTTTACGAAATTTCAAACTTTTACCACTATATTTAAATTCTGAACTAGCTTGCAAGGTGTGATACATAGGTTTTATAAATTTAGTATTTAAGTATTTAGTTAAAATAGCAGTATGAGAGTAATTTTTATATGTTTTATCATCTAAAGCTATAGCATTAATTTTACAAGATGGTTGAAAAAAATCCTCAAATTTAGCAAAACTCAATTTTGCCAAAGCATTTAAAACAAAATAGCCTTGAAATTTGTGTTTAAAATAAATCAAATGCTTAATTTGCTCATATTGATAAAAATAATAAACTTTAAAATTTCCCTCAAGTTCTCTTATACCTAAAGAATATTCTAAAAGCTCTTCCTTGCAAGCTGGACAAAAACTCGCAAAGGAAAATCCATGGCAATTAAAACACCTCACAAAGAGCTGATAATATCTGCAGATTTATTAGCCACTTGTTTTATAAGAAGCTGAGTGAAAAAAGGTAGATCTTTGATATTATAAAAACCTTTAACTTCTTGTTTGGTTTTAATATTAATAGTTTTATTGGTATTAATATCTTTTAGTGTCAATTGACTAGCAATAATTGAAAATAAAGAACTAGAATCAAATTTAGAATAAAAATCATTAAAACTTAAATCTACTCTTAAAACATAAGGAGAATCTTGTGTATCTTCTACTACAACTATACCTCTATTTTCTAATTCTTCTTTTAAAAACACATAAAAATAATAGTTGAAATTTTCATTGATGTAATAATTACTTCCATTAGAAGAAGAATATTTTAAATTCTCATTTAAATCATATACCCTATGAATATAAACTTTTTTTAAGGAAGCACTTTTATCAATTGTTCTTTTATTTGTGCAATACTTAAGTCCCACATCACTAATATACACAAGGCCTTTAATTTTTGCTTCATATGCTTTAGAATCAGAAGGATTATAACATTGTGCTTGAATTTTTATAAGCTCATTAACTTTTGCAACACTTTGATTTTTAGAATTTACAGCACATGCACTAAAAAATAAAGCTAAAACAAATACAAATACTTTTTTTAACATCTTTTTTCCTTAGAATCATCTTTATTATTTTATGATTTTTAATTAGCAAAAATTATACCAAAAACAAATAAATTTTACTAAAACTTACTTTTTTTCACACAAGAATAATTTTATTGAAAAAATTTTATACAAAAATTGATATTTAAAAGAAAATTCATTTAGAATATGTTACAAAACTGCAATATTTTAAAGGAGTTGTTAAATGAGTTCAAATACAAAAACACTTATAGTCGTTGCTGATTTAGTGTTATTTATCGCTTTGCTTTATTTTTCCCCTTTTGGTGAAACTAAAGTAAACCAAGGTTTATCTTTGTTAATTTTTATTGCCGTTTTATGGCTTAGTGAGGCTTTGCATGTTACTATTACAGCTATTTTAGTACCTGTTTTAGCTGCTATTTTGGGATTACTACCCACCGCTAAAGCTTTAACAGGTTTTGCTGATTCTAATATCTTTTTATTTTTTGGTGGTTTTGCTTTGGCCGCAGCTATGCATCATCAAAAATTAGACAAACTTATTGCACATAAAATTTTAACATTAGCAAAAGGGCATTTAGGCCTTTCTAGTTTGTATATTTTTATCACTACTGCATTTTTATCCATGTGGATGAGTAATACCGCAACAGCAGCTATGATGCTTCCACTTGCTATAGGTATGTTAGCTTCACTTGATCCGCAAAAAGATAGAAATACTTATGTTTTCATCCTTTTAGGTATAGCTTTTAGTGCGAGTATAGGTGGTATAGGCACCATAGTAGGAACTCCACCAAATGCAATCGTTGCCACTCAATTACACATTACTTTTGCACAATGGTTAAAATACGGAATTCCTATTGTTTTAATTTTCCTACCTGCAATGATTTTAATTTTATACTTTATGTTTAAACCTAAATTTAATCTACAAGTTGATTTACATACTGAAAATATAGAACTTACAAGACCTAGAATCATCACTTTAATAATCTTTTTAGTCGTTGCACTATCTTGGATTTTTAGTGGTAATATCAGTCCTATCATCACAAGTATTTTTGGACACAAAATAGCAAATCTTGATGCGATTATTGCTTTATTGGCTGCTGTTTTAGTATGTGCTTTTAAAGTAATTGATTGGAAAAATATACAAAAAAATACCGATTGGGGTGTATTAATGCTCTTTGGTGGAGGCATCACTCTAAGTGTAGTATTAAGAGATTCTGGCGCTAGTAAAGTAATGGCTGATACTATCATTTCATTTATAGAAAATGGACATTTATTTATTATAGGTTTAATTGTGGCATTTTTTATAGTATTTTTAACTGAATTTACCTCAAATACTGCTTCAGCAGCCTTACTTGTGCCTTTATTTATCTCTATAGCAGATACTTTAGGTGTTCCTGCTTTAGGACTTGCTTTAATCATTGCTATTGGTGCTTCTTGTGCTTTCATGCTACCAGTTGCTACACCACCAAATGCTATAGTTTTTGGTACAGGACATATTAAACAACAAGAAATGGTAAAAGTTGGGATTATATTAAATATCTTTTGCTCAATCGCACTTGCAGTAATTGCATACTTTTTCTGGCTATAATCTTTTAGTCCTTTTGGACTAAAAGATCTTTACACTTTAAAACATAGTTTTTTACATCTTTACTTTTATACAAAGCTTCTCTTATACATACGCCTGCTAAATTTAAATCTTTTAAGTGATTCATAGTTTGGATATTTATCCCACCTATGGTATAAATGGGTATTTTTGAAACTTCTAACAAATCTTTTAAATTTTTTATACCCTTTGGTGTTAAATCAGCCTTACATGAGCTTTCAAATACATGTCCGAAAAAAGCATGATTTACTTTAAACTTACAAGCTAAATCTAATTCTTCTTTAGAATGGATAGAAGTACCCAAAAGCTCAAATTTTTTATAACTTTGTGGGTAATTTTGTAAAATTATTAAGGGAGCATGAAAAAATTGATGATTTAATTTTAAACAAGCTTCATAATGATAATGCAAAAAGCAAATTTTTTGAGTTTTATTAAAAATTTTTAATACTTCTTTGGCTAATTTAGTATATTCTAACTCATCCAAATGTTTTTCTCTAAGCACTAAAGCATCAATACTACTTTGACTTAGTTTTTCAATAAAATTTAAAAAATCTCCTTGGGTATTTTGACTATCGCTAATAGCAATGATTTTTTTATCCCACATAAATACTATCGCTCATTATAGCTTGCAAATTTGCATTTTTTAACATAGCTAAAACCTCATCAACACTACGCATATCACTAATTTGAAACTGATCATCACCTTTTTTATTACCTTGGTGCTCACCTACCCCCACGCTTACACCTGCACTCATTTTAGTAGCTCCAAGTTTAATAACCCCGTCTCTAAATCCTGCTCTTTCACGCGTAGAAATCGTAATACTTGCAAAAGGTAAAAATAATCTATAAGCACATAAAACCTGCAAAAGCCTTGTTTCACTTACATCTTTTGGATGAATTTTTTTATTATTGATAATAGGTCTTAATCTAGGGATAGATAAAGCTATTTCAGCATGAGGGTATTTTTGCTGTAAAAAATACGCATGTAAAGCCGTAGCAAAAGCATCTTTTCTAAAATCATCCACGCCAAGTAAAGCTCCAAAAGCAACCCCTCTCATACCTGCTTTTAATGCTCGCTCTTGTGCATGAAAACGATACTCAAATACACTTTTTTCACCTTCAATATGAATTTTAGAATAAGTTTTTTGATTATAAGTTTCTTGATAAACACTTACATATTCACAACCCTTTTCATGAAGCAATGTATACTCATCTACATTCATAGGATAAACTTCAATTCCCACGACCTTAAAATACTCTTTTGCTATCTCGCAAGCTTTGGCAAGATATTCTACGCTAGCATATTCCCTGCCCTCACCTGTTAAGAGTAAAATTTCTTCCAAGCCACTTTTTTTAATCTCTTGCATTTCTTTGTGAATTTCAGCCTCGTTTAGCTTAGCTCTTTTAATATTATTTCCTTTTTGAAATCCACAATAAGTACATTTGCTATTACAAAAATTAGAAAGATATAAAGGCGTAAAAAGCAAAATGGAATTTCCAAAATATTTTTGAGTAATCTTGCTTGATTTTTGTGCTAAATCTTCTATAAAATCTTCTGCTGCGCTTGAAAGCAAAGCTTTCAAATCTTCTATGTTAAGATAATCTTTAACTAAAGCTTGTTTTACATCAAAAGCGCTAAATTTACTTTCATCAAAATTTTCAACTTCTTTTAAAACCTTGGTTAAAATTTCACTTTCAATACTTTGCATATGAGGATATTTTTGCATTTTAATCTCTTAAAAAACCACTCAAAGGCGAGCTTGCACTTGGCGTACTTTCATTTGCTATACCTGCTAAATACGCATTATATCCTGCTTCTATAGCCAAAGCAAAAGCCTTTGCCATTTTTGCTACATCTTTAGCTTGAGCTATGGCGGTATTTGCCATCACTGCACTTACTCCCATTTGCATGGCTTCACAAGCTTGTGCTGGATTTCCTATACCTGCATCTACTATAATAGGTAAGCTAATTTCATTAAGTAAAATTTGTATAAATTCTTTAGTTTTTAAGCCCTTATTGCTTCCTATAGGAGCTCCAAGAGGCATTATAGCAGCAGCTCCCGCATTAGCCATAGCACGTGCTGCATATAAATCAGGATACATATAAACTAAAGGTGTAAAACCCTCATTTGCTAAAAGTTCTACTGCTTTTATACTTTCATAATTATCCGGTAGTAAATATTTACTATCGCTAATTACTTCAACCTTAATCATATCTCCACAGCCAAGCTCTCTTGCAAGTCTTGCTATACGCAATGCCTCATTAGCATTTCTTGCACCTGAAGTATTTGGCAAAAGCTTAATATGCTTTGGGATAAAATCAAGTATATTTTCTATGCCTTTATCATTTACCCTGCGTAAAGCTAAGGTGATAAGCTCCACTTTTGCTTCTTCAATGGCTGATTTTATAAGCTCAAAAGAAAATTTCCCAGAACCTAGAATAAACCTAGAATTAAACTCATATTTTCCTATTTTTAATTTTTCCATTACTCACTCGCTAAAAGTTCTAAAACTAAATTTGCTTGATGTCCTGCACAAATATTTACACGCGGTGCCATAAGTCCATTGCCTACTTTTGCCTCATTTTTTAAATCCCCACAAACATAAAAGTTTTTTGCGATTTTTCTTGTTTGTATGCTGTTGCTATCGCCATACCCTGCTAAACCAGAAGCACAAATTAATGTTTTTTGAGGATAGTGTTGGTGAAAATTTTGCGCTAAAAGGGCTTTGTATTTTGCACTATCAAAGGCTTCACAAACTATATCATCATCTGTAAAAAGTTTGGCTATATTTTCTTTTTCTATTTTTAAAACTTGTGCAAATACTTCTATAAAAGGATTAATTTTAGCGATTTGGTCTTTTAAAGCTTCAGCCTTAAATTTACCCAAATCTTCCACCATATAAGCTTGACGGTTAAGATTACTTGGCTCAACCACATCAAAATCAATCAAATGAAGCCTACCAACCCCGCTTCTTGCTAAATTTATAGCTATATGCGAGCCAAGTCCACCAAGTCCACACACTGCCACACTTGCCTTTTTAAGCTTATCATGAAGTTTTGGAGTATGTCTTGCCCTCATCATCGCATCAAGAGCTTCATATGGTGGTAAAGTATTTTTTTCTATACAAAAAAGCTCATCATTTTCTTTTAGATCCAAACTTTCTTTTGTTGCAAAACCATTGACTATCCATACATCATTTTCATTTTTACTCACACTTTGAAAAAATTCCAAAGTGTTTTTAAAATGCGTGTTTATCATACTACCATTAAATTTAATTCTCATCAACCACCACCTACAAAAGTAACAATCTCTACTTTATCATTTTCTTTTAAAATCAAATTTTCAAATTTATCCCTTGGGATAATTTCTCCGTTTAATTCTAAGGCAATAAATTCTATTTTTAATTGCTTTTCTTTAACATAATCCATAAATCTAAGCTCTTTTAACTCAAGCTTTTGCCCATTGATAATCATTTAAAACCTTTACTTATTTTACTTAAAATACTTACTCACTTACATTATTATAATTAAATCTTAAAATAACAGCTTCTTTTATCTCTCCAATATCAATAGCATCTTCTAAATTATAACCAAGTTTCAAAAGTAAAATTTCCAAATCTTTTTTAAATTTTATTTTTGTAGGTTTATTATGATAGGTTTCATTTCTAGCTTTTCTTATTTGACTTAGTTTTGTCTTAAGATGTTCTTTGGTGCCAAAACTTGGTAAGACTTGATTTTTATATATTTTTTTATCTTTAAATATATAAGCAAATTCACTCCAATGATCTATTAATATCCCTTCTAAATCAATCAGACAAAAATCATCAAAAATTTGCCAAGTGCTATTATATTCATCTATTTTTTGACATCTCTTTTTAACTTTTTTTAAAAGATTTTTCAAAGCAAGATTAAAAACTTCTTCACTAGATTTAAACCAATCATCATCTAACTTATTATACAAATTTGCTATTTTTACTGCTAAAGTACTTCTTAGAGCATTTTCATAACATTGTAAAAGTAAAAAATTTGCTTGATGGTTTTTGCGTCTTTTGGAATAAATTTTCATAATTAGCTCAAACAAATCTTCGCATTTTTGATTTTTTCTAAAATCTTTTGTACTTCTTTGCAAGCTCCCCACAAATATCCAAAATGCAAAACATTAATCCCTTTTATCATTCTAAATTTAAAATCACATTTTAATTTAAAATTGATAAATAGCTTTTCTATTTTTTCATAGCTACTTACATCAAGCTCAAAAGACATTTTACTTCCTATTAACTCCATTTTAAAAAATTAATGATATAATTTTAGAAGTTTAGAGGGCTAACTTGCCGGTAGCTGCAAGGTACTCTTAAATGAGAGGCTACTCTAAATTCCTATTGCATCCATGCTTTTCCTAGTTAAAATTCTCTAATAAATCTTTAAAAACTAAATACAATTTTTCAAGCTCTTCTATACTCACTCTTTCATCAATTGCATGAATTCTATCATTGCACACGCCAAATTCTACCACCTTCACACCAAACTCAGCAAAATATCTTGCATCACTTGTACCACCTTTGGTGTTAAGTTCTGGCACTACTTGAGTGATTTTTTGCACACTTTCATTTAGTTTTTGTACGATTTTAGAATCACTTTGTGTTAAAAAAGGCTTTGAACTTTGATTTATACTCAACTCATAATCAAGCCCTTCACAAGTCTTTTCTACATAAGCTTTTACATCTTCTAAGCTAGTTTGTGGAGAATTTCTCACATTAAACATCAATTTTAAATCATTTGGGGTTACATTGCACACTTCCATACCACCGCGTATATCAGTAATAACGATTTTAGATGGTGCAAATACCTCATCGCCTGGATCAAGATCAAAACCTGCTAAAAATTTCAAAGCAAAAGCAAAATTATGCACAGGATTAATGCATTTTTGCGGGTATGCTACATGACCTTGCTTACCTTTGATGAGTAATTTTGCATTGATAGAACCACGACGCCCTATTTTAATACTATCTCCAAATTTTTTATCACAGGTTGGCTCAGCAACCACAGCAAAATCAGGTAGCATATCTTTTTCTTGCATAAATTTAAGCACTTCAAGCGTGCCAAATTTAGCCTCGCCTTCTTCATCGCTTGTTAAAATCAGTGAAATTCTTCCTTTGAAATTTTCTACCTCCTTAACTGCACACATAAAAGCAGCCACGCCACTTTTCATATCTTGCGCACCTCTTACATAAATAAACCCATCTTTTTCTAAAGGCTCAAAAGGATCACTGCTCCAACCCTCTCCTGCAGGCACTACATCTACATGCCCGCCAAAAGCTAAATGCTCACCATCATCACTAAATTTTTTAGTCAGCAAAAGATTTTTCACACCTTCTTTTTCTATAAAAAAAGCTTCAAAATCACTTAACTCCACTGCAATATAATTTAATGCTCCATCATCATCTGGGGTGATGGATTTAAATTTGCTCAATTCTTTAAAAATTTCAACTACTTGCATGTTCTATCCTATAAAAGTTTTATACAGCATAGAAAGAGCAAAATACTCTAAAATAAATGCTGAAAAAAGATTAATGTAAAATATATGTTTGTTTTTTACAAGTGCTTTGAATTTAGACACAAAAAACGATAGAGTAAAAATCCAAAACACAATAAAACCAACCAAACCAAAAAGCAAGGCAAAAGAGTTTTTACTCTGCATGCTAAGCCCTACTACACTCACCCAAAAGCCTATAACATAAGGATTTGTAACATTTAAGAAAAATCCTTTGCTAAAACCTTTTAAAGGATGTGTTTTATTTACCTTGTTAAGATCGACTTTTCTTGTTTTTCTTAGCATTAAAAATACCATAAAACTCAAAAAGAAAAAGCCAAAAACCGCTAGTATTTTATAAAAAAATTCATTATTTGCAAAGCTTAAAAGCCCAAGATTAATCAAAATCAAAAAAAGTATATCAGCACTTAAAGCACCGAGCCCAACGCAAAAAGCATTTTTAAAAGAAGACAAAGCAGTATTTAAGATCAAAATATTCACAGGTCCAAAAGGCACAGACACACCCATACCTAAAACTATGCCTTGTAAGATTACTTCTAACATTTTGCTTCCAAGAAATTTTCTATATCGGTTTTGATTTTATCAATGGCTGTGCAAACATCTTCTATATAAACTTTAGTAAAATTACTTTCTAAATATTTATCCTCATCAAGATTGTTTAATATACTTTGCTTACATACTCTTGCATACTCTCCCACGGGTAAAACCTGCCCACTTGTGCCTATACATACAAATAAATCGCAATTTTGTAATTTTTCATATAAAATTTTATAATTTGGCGCCATTTCTTCAAACATCACGATATTGTGTCTTATACTTTTGCTTTGACATTTAGGACAAATTTTATCATCACTACTTTCATAGCCTATGTTAAAAATATTTTCACACTCTAAACACCAAAGCTCAGGTAAAAAACCATGCAAATGCACCACTTCTTCACAACCTGCTCGCTCTAATAAATCATCTATATTTTGCGTTAAAATGCTAATTTGTTTTGGAAATTTTTGTTTTAATAAAGCGATGATTTCATGTGCGTGATTTGGCTTAACACTAGCTAACTCTTTTCTTCTTTTATTATAAAATTCCAAAACTTTTTTAGGATTTTTTCTAAAGCCAGTTGCTGAGCAAACTTCCATCACATCATGCTCTTCCCAAAGCCCACCACTAGCTCTAAAAGTCTTTATACCACTTGGAGCAGACAAACCTGCCCCGCTTAAAATCATCACTTGTTTCATTATTAAACCTTGTTTAAAAGAGTAACAAAAAAATATTAAATTTAAGTTTTATTTTTTAAAGATAGCTTTGATATAATATCCAAAAAGGATAATTATGAAAATAATAATGTATCACTACATAAGAGAAAAAGTAAAAAAATTACCTAATTTTAGATATTTACATATTGAAAATTTTAAAAAACAATTAGATTTTTTTGAAAAAGAATTTGGATTTGTAAACCTTGAAGAATTTTTATTTTTAAAAGAAAATCCATTATTTTGTAATAAATTAAAAAACAAAATTCTATTAACCTTTGATGATGGACTTAAAGATCATTATAATTATGTCTTTAACGAACTTACAAAAAGAAAGCTTTTTGGTATATTTTTTGTTCCTACTCGTATATTTAAACAGAAAAAAGCACTAGATGTTCATAGAATACATTATTTACTTGGAAAAATGGGGGGGGGGGATTTTATTAAACACTGCCTATAATATTATAAAACCAAGCATGTTAAAAAGATCTTCTTTAAAACTTTTTAAAAACTATTATCAAGAATTGGATGATGATAAAAGTACAAAAGACTTTAAACTCTTATTTAATTATTTTATAAAACCAGAATATAAAGAAAAAATTTTAGATCAAGTTATTACAAATTTTTGGAATGATGATGAAATTTTTGATAATTTATATTTAAGTAAAAATGAATTGAAAACAATGAGTGATAATGGTATGTTGATAGCTAGCCATAGCTTTACCCATTTAAGCTTTAAAACATTGAACATATATAACCAAAAATATGAGCTAAAATCCTCTATAAATTTTTTAAACTCTTTTATAAAACCACCAATACAAATATTTTCTTATCCCTATGGAGAAAGCACCTCTTATGCAAAAAGATGGCTTAAAAAATATAATTTTGATTTTGCTTTTAGCTCCATACCTTCAAAAGATATTAACTACAAAGACTTAATTAATAATCCTTTTGCTCTTCATAGGTATGATTGCAATGAGTTTATATATGGAAAGGCTAACTATGGTTGAAATCCGTTTTGCAAAATTAGAAGAAGCAAACAAAATAATGGAATTTATAAAAAATCATTGGAATAAAAATCATGTATTTGCCTATAATAAAGAAGTGCTTGATTTTCAGTATTTAGATAAATACAATCAAAGGTATAATATTGTTTTGGGATTAGAAGATAATATTATTCAATCTATATTAGGCTTTACCTTACTTAGTCAATATGATAATAAACTCGAAGCCAACAAAGATTTATGGTTTGGAATTTGGAAAAGCATTAAACCTACATTTGGATTAGTATTAATTAAATTTCTACTAGAAACTTTAACACCAAAATCAATTGGAAATGCTGGATTATCAGAGTATGGTATAAAATATTATAAACTTTTTTTATATGATAAAATAGAACCACTTAAGCATTTTTATATTAAAAATGATAAAAAAAATATTTTTTATATGGCTGATTTTGCAAATTCTCCATCGATATGTAACTTAAAAAATATTAATTTTACATATAAAATTTTAAATGCAGAAGAATTCATAAAATCAAATATTAAATTTAATTTTATACCTTATAAATCCAAAAAATACTTTATAAACAGATACTACAACAACCCTTTTTACAAATATCAATTTTTGGGAATATTTGAAAAATCTACACTAAAATGTATTTTTGTTACAAGAGAAATAAAAATACTTCAAGCAAAATGCATTAGAATAGTTGATTTTATAGGTAATTTTACAGAAAATATTTATAGTCTTTTTCAAGAATTTTTAATACAAAATGATTATGAATATATTGATTTTCTTTGCTATATTAACGATTTTTCAAAAATTACAAATATGGGATTTATAGAAAAAAATAAAGAAGTGATTACAAATTATTTTGAACCTTTTATTAAAGAAAATCAAGATATCTATTTTGCATATAAATGTAATAATAAAAACTATGCATTTTTTAAAGGTGATAGTGATCAAGATAGGATTAATAAATTATAATTTAACCACCTTAGCACCAAAACCACCTTGATTAATCGGAGCATCATTAAAGCTTTTTACACTTTTGTGGGCTTTTAAAAACTCTTTTACCGCAAAAGCTAGTTTTCCTGTGCCTATACCATGATAAACTATCACCTCATCAAAACCCACTATCAAAGCATCAGAGATAAATTTATCTAATCTTTCAAGCGCCTCATCACTTCTTAAGCCGTGTAAATCTAAAGTCATATTTAAAGCACTTGGACGGGTTATATTGACACTTGATTTTACCTTTTGTGTAGGGTTTTGATTGCTTTTTTTAAGAAGCTTTAATGGCACACGCAAACTCAAACCTTCGCTTTGAATCATCGCATCGTTTTTTGAAATTGCAGTGATTTTACCTTTGATTTTTTCATATTTAACAAAATCCCCTACTCTAAGCTCTTCATTTTGCTCCATACTTGGTAAAATAATACTTTTTTTAAGTTCATTGGCTTTGTTTAAACTTCTTTGTTTTTCTTTAATATCTTTTAGATTTATCGTTTTTTTAGCTTCTTCTATGGCTTTGTGGTATTTAAACTCTAAATTAGAAATAAGCTTTTTAAATTCTTGCTCATTTTTTTCTTTTTGATCTTTAAGTGAAAGTAAAATTTCATCTACCTTAGCTTCTTTTTTCTCAAGCTCTTCATTTTTCTTGCGTAAAGAAAGTTCAAGATTGATATTTTTACTTACCATTTCTTCTAAATTTTCTTTATCTTCTCCATAAAGCTTTTTAGCATTTTGCACTAAATTTGCACTTATGCCATATCTTAAAGCCGTTTCAAATGCATAAGATTTGCCTATAGTGCCTTTTAAAAACTCATATTTTGGGCGTGATAATTCCTCATCATACAAAGCAGCGATGAGTTCTACTTGTGAATTTTTAGCTAAAAGCATAGCAAGGCGTTTGTGGTGGGTTGTAATGATGATTTTATTATCTTGTTCTAAAAGCTTAGAAATAAGCTCAGTATATAAACACGCAGCTTCCTCAAAATCTGTCCCAAGCTCTATCTCATCAACCCCCAATAAAACATTTTTCTTACCTAAAAGCTTAGAAAAATGCAACATTCTTCCTGCAAAAGTAGAAATATCATTTTTTACATTTTGTGGATCTTCTAAAATCGCATCAAATTCTTTGAAATTGCCTATTTGGCTTTTTTGTGCGTTAATTTTCATAGGAAGCAAATGCTTTGCAAGTAAAGCTGCACTTAAAATTCCTTTTAAAAGCATAGACTTACCACCCGCATTTACACCCGTGATGATTAAAACTTTTTTATTAAACTCTATATTAACACTTTTTGCATTTTTTAAAGCCGGATGTGCGAAGTTATATAAGCTTAAATTATTAGAACTATCAGCTAAAACAAACTCATAATCATGTTTTTTAGCCATCAAAACTCTAGCACTATAATGATCAAATAAATCAAAAGCATTATTGATAAATTTCAAAAACATCAAATTTTTATAAAAAATCAAGCTGATTTTTTTAGCATACTCATAAAAAATTTCTTCTTTAGCATCTTTGATTTCATCTATTTGACTTTGGATTTTTTCTACGCTTAAAGGCACCACATAAAACCCACTGCCACTACTTCTACCTATGATTTTTGCTTTTAAGACATGATTAAACCCACCGCGTAAAAGCAAGGCCTCCATACCATTGATAAGATGGATTTGCGTATCAATCAAATATACACTAAGATTTTTAGTATAGGTGAGTTTTTTAAACTCAGCTACCAAACTTTCTTTTTTTATCTTTAGAGCTAAATTTAGATTAACAAGTCTTTCATCAACACTTTCTTTAATCTCACCCTTTTCATCAAAATACTCAAAAAGCTCTAAAATAGCCTGTGGAATTTCTATTTTTAAAAGCCATTCTTTTAAACTTTCTTCAAATTTTAAACCCTTTAAGTATCTAAAATACATACAGATTTTAATAAATTCAAAGCTTTGACTTAAATGTAAAATTCCTTGCTTGCTAAGATGAATTAAAGCACCACTTAGTTCTTCTATCATAGGCGGAGGATTAAAATCAATCAGTGAAAGCTCATTGATTCTTTTATAATGAAGTTTGCTATCACCTTGTAAAAAAATTTCTTTATCTCTTGCAAAAAGTCCCCTAAAGTCTTCTATATAGCCATCTAAATCTAGCTTTTTAAAAAATTGCTCTTGCATTATTTATCTACCTTGCAATCTTTTATATCAAAAACATAGGCTTTAAATTGTTTATTTTTACCATTTGAAATAAAACTTTGCGTTCCATGCTCAAAATTAAAATACTCTTTAGTGACATTAACATCTTTGCAAATTAGACTTTGTCCTTGTAAAAATGCATTGAGTGTTTCTTTTTTTAAAATACCACTTCTTGTGACACTTAACTCAAATTTAATCGCAAAGGCAATCATCAAAATCAACACTAAAATCAAAAGATAATTACTAATCTTGCCTATTTTTTTACGCAAAAAAATGAAAAAAAGTAAAATCGCAAAAAAAGCTAAGACATATAAAAAAATCTTAAACATACTTACCCCTAAGCTTTGTGCTTATATCTCCTGCACCAAAACCAATTACCAAGCCATTTTCAATCAACTCATCATCAAGATAAATAGCATTTTCTTCTCTTTTAATTTCTTTTATAAATTTAGCTTTTGGAAAGTATTTTTGCATATTAATATCTATTTTAGCTTCCCCTGCTGCATACACAGGTAAAATATAAAGCTCATCAACATTTGCTAAAACCTCGCTAAAATACTCTATATTTACACTCAAACGCGTATAACGATGAGGCTCAAAAATAGCTATGATTTTTTTATATCCAGCTAGCCTTGCATACTCACTTGCTGCTTTAAGTGTTGTTTTGATTTCTGTTGGATGGTGTCCATAATCATCAATCAAGGCCATATTTTCATTTGCAAATAAAATATCAAATCTTTTTTTAATCCCTTGATATTTTAAAAGCTTAGTTTTTAGCTCTTCTATATTTATAAATTCACTCGCAGCCAAAATAGCCAAAGCAGCGTCCATCGCCACATGCTCACCCATACCAAAAACGCTAAATTCGCCTAAATCTTTAAGTGTAAAATAGGTTTTTGGCTTAAAATCTTCTACTTTCATATAAATATTTGTGATATCTTTGCTTGGGTAAAGCTTTTTTGCATTATTTAAATTTAAACTTGACAAAAACTCATCTTCAGCATTAATCACTTGAATTTTAGACAAACGCAAAAAGTCTTCATAAGCTTTGTATAATTTTGAAAGATCATTTCCATAATGATCTAAATGTTCTGCTTCAACATTAGTCACTATAGCTAAATAAGGATTTGAGTTCAAAAAAGAACTGTCACTCTCATCAGCTTCAAAAATGAGATTTTCGCTTTCTTTATAAAGCATATTGGTGCCACTTTCTTTCAACACTGCACCAATAATAACAGAAGCTTCTATCAAGCTTGCTAAAATGCTTGAAGTTGTGCTTTTACCATGGGCTCCCGCAACCGCAAAAACTCTTTTGTCTTTTAAAATCATAGGCAGGGCTTCTTTTCTTGAAAGCGTTGTGATGTTTTGTTTTTTTGCACTGATTAATTCTTCATTATCTTCTTTGATAGCAGCTGAATACACCACTAAATCCACATCTTTGACATTGTCTTTATGATGAGGAATTTTTATATTTATACCTTCTTTTTCTAATTCTTTTGTGATTTTACTTTCTTTGATATCAGAACCACTAATCTTAAAGTCTTGTTCTTTTAAAAATCTCGCCAAAGCTGAAATTCCAATACCACCTATACCTATAAAATGAATTTTTTGCATTCTTGCCTCAAATTTTTTGAAAATTTAAGGCAAAATTCTATCATTTGTTTACTAAAAATAAAATATAAAAAGCCCTTAGAGATAAAATCTACTCGCTATTATTTGATGTTTTGAGATTGACTAGTCTATAATTTAATTGCTTTTGAAACAACTCTTTATAATTTTTTGAAAATTTTTTATGATATAAATCTAGCTCAAAAGCCTTATTTGTGTCTTTTATACTAGTATTATTTTCAAAATAATAACCATTATCTCCACTATACACTCCATTTTGATCAATCCAAACAAGCTCATTAAAACCAAATTCTAACTTTTCATTTTTTACAGATGCTAACATATTTCTTCCTCCTAAACTTAAATATTTTGTATCACTAAGAGTAAGACTATAAAGTGTTGGAAAAATATCTTTATGCGAACCCACACGATTTTTATCATAATAAATATCATTTTTCAAATACTTTGGAAGATATAAATAAAAAGGTACACTATAAGCAAAAGCTTTTTGGGATTTTATATCCATCTTAATATCTCTAAATCTATGATCTCCTGTGGCAGCAACAATAATATTTTCCCTAAAACTACTTTCTTTTATGCGATCTAAAAATTTTCCAAATTCATCATTTGCATACGCATAAGCATTTAAAGCACCTATAGAATCACTGATAATAAATTGACTTAATATTTTTTCATCTAAAGCGTTCTCATCAATAAGTTGTGTTCTGCTTTTATGTATATAAGGTCTATGAGTGGAAATACTAAGAGAAATGACAAGCGTAGGATTTTTAGCATTTTCAAATATAGAATATATTTTTTTATACATAAACTCATCAGCTATACCGTATTTATGTTTTGTTTTTCTAGCTTGTGGAAAATCTTGCATAAGTGTATTTTCATCTATAATTTCATCTACACCTTGATTTTTTAAATAATTTCCAAGATTATACCAAGAAGCATTACCGCTATAAACAAAAATTATTTTATACCCTGCATTTTTGTAAATTTGCAAAGGTGTAAAGACTAATTTTTCTTTTTGATACAATCCATTTGAAATAATATTTGGACTTAAAAAAATAAACGATTAAAACTTTCTATAGTATTATTTCCACTAGATAAAAATCTAGTAAAAATAATATCTTGTTCAAAATGTTTTTTTAAATTTCCCAAAAGATTAGTGTTTTCAGTGCTAAACTCAGCTAAATTTAAACCAAAACTTTCCATGATGTTAATATAAATATGATTTTTAGCATGACTTTGATGTGTCAAAGTAGTATCAAACATAGGAAAAAGTTTTTCTTCTAGTTGATTAAGCTGTTTTATATCTACACTTTTAAATTCTTGTTGATTTTTATACTCTTTATATGCCCAAGAAAAAGCCATCAAGGGATTTGTAGAAATTTCATTAAAAGCTTTTATAGTGCTAAATTCATAACTTGAAGCTCTTAGTGCATTATAAGTAAAATATCCTCTTAATGCCACAACATAAGCATAAATTAGTAAAATGTTTAATAAAACAAAAAATACTAGCTTTAGCTTAATAGTCTCTAATTTTAAGCTAAGAATTTTAATATTAAGATAAAAACAAAATATACTAAAAATTATAGCTACTAGCAATGCTTTTATGATAGGATAATCAGAAAAGACTATAGATAATATTGCCTTAGTATCATCATCTTTTAAACCAAAAATAAAAATATCAATTTTGCTTGCATAAAGTTGAAAGTAATAATAATGTATAAACGCAGAAATTAAAACAACAAAAGCTATAAAAGCTACATAAAAACTAGAAAGATAAATATAAAATTTAGCGATTACCCCCCCCCGTAGCGTGATATTTTCTATCTTTAAAAACCAAACTTATATAAGAAAATAAACCACACAAAAATAGAGGTAAAAAAAATGGCACTAAAGGTTCTCATATCATGACCTAGTCCATACACATATACCATTAAGCTATTTTCACTTTCATTAGTTAAATTTTTTATCATCAAAAACCTAACTAAAGCAAAAATTCCCATAAAAATAAAACTAAAAGAAAGAATTTGTAATAAAATTTTTCTCATTATACTCCTTTAATAATATTTTCTTGTTAAAAATATTATTCTTCATAATTTTTCACAAGCTTATCAAAGCCCCATAAATTTCTAGCTTCATTTGCCTTACTAACTTCCACTACAAGCATTTCTTCTTGATCGCCAAGTTGCTCTTGCACTTCGCCAAAAGCATTAATAAAAAAGCTATCTCCATAAAATTTCCACTCATTTTCTTGCTTTAAATTACCTATACGATTAACCCTTAAAATGCTTGATGAGTTTAAAAAGGCTCTTGTTTTTAAAAGTTCTAGCCATCTTTGATTACTTTCAAAGGTGCTAGCTGTGGGAATGATGACTAAGTCTATCTTTTTTTTCATGATCATTTGCCAAAAGATATCAAAATGTGCCTCAAAGCCAAAAAGCAAAGCACATTTTAAGCCCTCATGTGTGAAAGTAAAAAGTTTAAGCTTATCAGCTTTTTTATTGTTAAAAAATTTTTCTTCATTCCAGTGTGCATAAGGCATTAAAATTTGTTGCTCATACACTTTTACATTTTGTGGACCTACTTTTAAGCATAGTTTTTTTAAACCATCATTTTCAACACTTATGAAAGGTGCAATAATATTTAAATCATATTTTTTAGCAAGTTTTATCAAGCTTGCTTTTTTACTTTGACTTTGTTCTTTGATCATACTTTTTGGCATAGTTTTTAGCTCACTAAAAAAGCTATTTAAAACATACTCGCCCAAAACCACCAAATTCGCACCACTTTCCTTAGCAGCTTTTAGATAATAATCAAGCCTTGATTCACTCAAAGCCAAAGTGGGAAATTGTAAAGCTACAACACTACTCATCTACTTGCTCGATTTCTAATTTAGCATTTTCAAGCATAGTTCTTGCTTGCTTGATACTTTTTAAACCTTCTTTATAAATTTCTACGCAAGTTTTAAGGTCCAAATCTTTATCATTAAGTTTTTCCAAAGAAAGCTCGGCTTGTTTGATATGATCTTCAAATTCCATTAATTACTCACCTTATAATTTGGTGCTTCAGCAGTGATAGTTACATCATGCACATGGCTTTCTTTTAATCCTGCTACGGTGATTTCTACAAATTCAGCTCTTTCTTGGAAAGCTTTGATATCTACTGCACCTACATAACCCATAGAAGATCTAAGCCCACCTAAAAGTTGATGTACTACACTTTTTATACTTCCTACATAAGGCACCCTACCTTCAATACCTTCAGGTACAAGTTTATCTTGAGCTGTACCTTCTTGGAAATATCTATCTGAACTACCTTTTTGCATAGCACCTAAGCTTCCCATGCCACGATAACTCTTATATTGTCTTCCTTGATAAGTAAATAACTCACCTGGACTCTCATCAGTTCCTGCCAAAAGTGAACCTATCATCACACTACTTGCTCCTGCTGCGATAGCTTTTGCAATATCACCTGAGTATTTTATACCCCCATCAGCGATTACTGGCACGCTGTATTTACTCGCTTCTATTGCACATTCATCTATAGCTGAAATTTGAGGTACACCCACACCCGAAACAATACGAGTGGTGCAAATACTACCAGGTCCTATACCTATCTTAACAGCGTCTGCACCTGCTTCACATAGATCTTTAACTGCTTTAGCACTTGCAACATTTCCTACTATCACATCTACATTAAACTCAGCCTTAATTGCTTTTAATGTATCAATAATCCCTTTAGAATGTCCATGCGCACTATCCATTACTATAACATCAACTTCAGCTTCTACTAAAGCCTTTACGCGATCAAGCTGACCCACACCTACGGCTGCAGCCACTCTTAATCTTCCATAGGCGTCTTTATTTGAATTTGGATATTCTTTGCGTTTTTTCAAATCTTTTATAGTAATTAAACCTTCTAAGCGATTATTTTCATCTACGATTGGAAGTTTTTCTACTTTATTAGTAGAGAAAATCCTTTCTGCATCATCTAAAGTAGAGCCTTTTTTAGCAGTGATTAAAGGCATTTTTGTCATTACATTTTCTACTAAATTATCAAAGTTAGTTTCAAATCTTAAATCGCGATTAGTTAAAATTCCTATTAAAATTTTATTCTCATCTACCACAGGAACGCCTGAAATTCTATATTCAGCCATGAGTTCTAGCGCTTCTTTAACACTTGCTTTAGGTCCTATATAAATAGGATCCATAATCACGCCACTTTCACTTTTTTTAACTCTTTTTATCTCTCTAACTTGTGAAGCTATGTCCATATTTTTATGGATTACCCCTATGCCACCAAGCCTTGCCATCATAATAGCTGCTCTATGTTCAGTAACTGTATCCATAGCAGCCGAAATCAAAGGCATATTTAAGGTGATATTTTTTGTAAGTCTTGTTTTAATATCTACTTCTTTAGGTAAAACCTCAGAATATTGAGGGACTAGTAAAACATCTTCAAAAGTCAAAGCGCGTTTTATGATTTTCATAATTTTTCCTTTATTTGTTTTTGATAATTTCTTCCAAGCTCAAAGCACCATCTAATAAAGTTTGCTCATCATAAGCTTTACATATAAGTTGAGCAGAAATATTAAGTCCATTTTCATTTTTTCCTACTGGCACACTAATGCCACCAAGTCCTGCTAAATTCACTGAAATAGTAAATACATCTTCTAAATACATTTGCACTGGAGTTTTTATATCGTTAAAACCAAAAGCAACGCTTGGAGCAACTGGCATAAAAATCAAATCACAATCGTTTAAAATTTCTTCATATTTTTGCTTGATAAATCTTCTAGCCTTTTGTGCTTTGATGTAGTATGCATCATAATAGCCACTACTTAAAACAAAGGTTCCTAGTAAAATTCTTCTTTTTACTTCCTCACCAAAACCTTCACTTCTGCTATTTACATACATTTGGCTAAGATTGTCACATTTTTCACTTCTTCTACCATATCTTACGCCATCATAACGACTTAAATTTGCACTTGCTTCAGCTGCTGCTATGATATAATAAGCCGCAACATCAAATGTAGAATCCATTAAGTCTTTATAAACAATCTCATGGCCATTTGCTTTTAACATATCTATAGTTTTTAATAAGGCTTGTTTTACATCATCATTGGTTTGCTCTATATAGTTTTTAATCACAGCTATTTTTAGCTTTTTATTTGCATTTAGTTTTGGTGTAGTTGGCTCAAAAGCTATGTTTGCACTTGTGCTATCTTTTTCATCATAGCCTGCAATAGCATCATATAAAATCGCAGCATCTTCAACATTTTGCGTTAAAACTCCTATTTGATCAAGGCTTGAAGAATACGCTGCTAAACCATACCTGCTAACTCTTCCATAACTTGGCTTAAACCCAACACAACCACAAAAAGCAGCAGGTTGCCTTACTGAACCACCTGTATCTGAACCCAAACTTGCTAAAGCTATCCCTGCAGCAACCGCAGCAGCACTCCCCCCACTACTTCCACCTGGAACTTTAGTATTATCAAGCGGATTTAAAGTCTTACCATAAAAAGAAGTTGCACTTGTACTTCCCATAGCAAACTCATCCATATTACATCTTCCAAATGGAGTAAAATTATTTTTGCGTAAATTTACAATAGCGCTTGCATCATAAGGAGCCACATAGCCTTGTAAAATTTTAGAACCACAAGTTAATTCCCAATCTTTTACACTAATATTATCTTTTATAGCTACTGGTACGCCAGTACCTGAAGTGCTTAAGTCTTTATTTAAAAACTGCTCTACATAAGCACCTAAATGCTTTTGCTGATGTGCTTTTTCATTTAATTCTTTTTTTAGATTTTCTAATTCTTCATTTGAAAATTTCAAAGCTTCTTTTAAAGTTACCATTATTTATCCTTAAATTTTTTAACCAAATAAAACAAAAAAAGCGTGATAAATAAAAAGCTCAATAAAGTAATCACTACCACGCTAAAAGGTAAAGCTTGCTCAAACATTTTTTGCTTTTTCCACACTATTACATCTTGGACATAAACATTCTTCTTCTTTTGCTAAAAATTTCCAACATCTTGGACACTTGTGCAATAAAGAACGCACTATTTTAAAACTATGATCATCTATTTCAAACTCACTCAAAGCTTCTTTATCATCTAAGCTTTCTATAGAGCTTACCATAAACCAATCAGCTACTTCTTCAATATCTTCACTCAAAAGCTCATTTGCACTTGTTTGCAAGCTTAACTCTAAGGTTGATTTGATGATTTTGTCTTTTTTTAATACATCTACAAGCTCAAAGAATTTTTCTCTTGATTTTATAAATAAATCATCTTCGATTTTATACTCATAATCAAAGCCATTTTTTAATACCAAATCAAACACATCTTTAGCATTTTCTTTAATAGCCACATTTGCATGTTCTAAAGCTTCATCTATAGTGTAAGTTAAACTTGGAGCTAAAAGCGCAAAAAGCTTTCTAGCTATTAGCACCATAGCACTTTGCGCGCTTACTCTTTTTGTATCATCTTTTGCATTACAATATAATCTATCTTTGCACACATCTAAGTAAATTCCACTTAAATCCGCACTTAAGAAATTTAAAAGCACACTAAAGCCTTTTGCAAATTCATATTTTTCAAAAGCAACTTCACATGCTTCAAAAGCAACTTTTGCACGCATTAAAATCCACTTATCTAAAAGTGTGAAATTTTTTGTTTCTAAAAATTCCATATCATTAGTATTTGCAAGTAAAAATCTTATAGTATTTCTTATCTTTCTATACTGCTCGCTTACTTGTTTTAAGATATTATCTGAAATTTTTAAGTCTGTTGAATAATCACTAAGCATTATCCAAAGTCTTAAAATTTCTACCCCATAATTTTTAGCTACATTTTGAGGTAAAATCACATTACCCTTAGATTTACTCATTTTTTGACCCTTTTCATCTACGGTAAAGCCATGAGTAAGTATGTTTTTATATGGGGTTTTGTGATTGATCGCGGTAGAAATTAAAAGTGAGCTTTGAAACCATCCACGGTGCTGGTCACTTCCTTCAAGATACATTGAAGCTTGATATTCTCCTGCATCATATCTTGCTGAGTTTAATACTGCTTCCCAAGTGCTACCACTATCAAACCAAACATCTAAAATATCATAAACTTTTTCTAAATTATTTGGATCATATTTGCTATTTGGCGGTAATAAATCTTTTATTTCTAAATCCCACCACGCATCAGCTCCATTTGCTTCAAAAATTCCCACCAAATGATCTAAAACATCATCATCAAAAATCACTTCTTTGGTGTTTTTATCTCTAAAAAATGCGATAGGCACACCCCAATCTCTTTGTCTTGATATACACCAATCAGGGCGATTTTCTATCATAGAACTAAGTCTTTTTACCCCACTTTCTGGGTAAAATTTCACATTATTTAATTGCTCTAGTGCTAGCTCTCTTAAAGATTTTCCATCTAATTTTTTCTCATCCATTAAAATAAACCATTGTTTTGTGGCTCTATAAATAACCGGTTTATGTGTTCTCCAACAAAATGGATAAGAATGTATAAATTTAGAACTCTCAAGTAAAGCTTCGCCAAGCAATTCTAAAATACGCTCATTTGCTTTAAAAATATGAAGTCCTATAAACTCATTTAATAAATGCTCTGGCAAAAGCCCTTTAGCTCTTAGTGTTTCATCATAACACCCACCATCATCTACTGGCATAATCACTTCAATGCCATATTTTAAGCACGCATAATAATCATCCTCACCATGACCCGGTGCAGTATGTACAAGCCCTGTTCCACCTTCCATTAAAACATGATCGCCTAAAATAAGAGTGGATTTTCTTTGATTGAGTGGATTAATAGCACTTAAATTTTCAAATTCAACGCCTAAAAGTTCTTTTTGAATTTTTCCTTGAGTGAAGTTTTTATTAATCATATTTTCAAGCAAGGCTTTAGCAAAAATATAACCTTCTTCAGTGATAACATATTTTTCATTTGGATTTAAAGATATAGCTTGATTTGCCGGTAAAGTCCAAGGCGTGGTAGTCCAAATGACTGCTTTAGCTTTTTTTACACCTAGCTTTTCAAGGGAAGTTTTATCAAGCTCAAAAGCTACAAAAATAGAATAATCTTCTTTATCTTCATACTCTACTTCAGCTTCTGCTAATGCACTCTTAGCAGCCCAACTCCAAAAAACAGGCTTACTTCTTTCTAGCAAAAGTCCTTTTTTAGCGATTTTACATAAAGCTTTGTAAATATCTGCCTCAAAAGCATTTTTCATAGTCAAGTATGGCTCATCCCAATCAGCAATCACACCCAAAGACTTAAATTCATCTCTTTGGATATTTACAAATTCTCTCGCATGCTCTCTGCAAAACTCACGAATTTCTTTTTTGCTTAAACTTTGCTTTTTATCTTTAAGTTTAACTTCAACTTGCTGTTCTATCGGTAAACCATGACAATCCCAACCAGGAGTAAAACGCACTTTTTTACCTTGAAAATAATGCATTTTGATGATGATATCTTTTAAAATTTTATTTAAAGCATGGCCAATATGCAAATGTCCATTAGCATAAGGAGGGCCATCATGTAAAGTAAAACTCTCGCTTATTCCTTGTCTTTTTTGTTTCATTTTTTCATAAGCATAGTTGTTTTCAAACCACTTGCTAAAACGCTTAGGCTCAAGCTCTGCTAAATTTGCACGCATTGCAAAAGTCGTATTTGGAAGCAATAGCGTATCTTTATAATCCATATAATCCACCTTGAAAAATTTAAAAATAGTAAATTCTACTTAAAATACTTTTAATTTGCACTTATTTTTTTGTTATAATCGCAATAAAAAAAGGAAAATCATGAAACATCTCATCATCATTATAGGCAATGAAATTATTATTAATGAAAATTATATGCGTTATATACAAGAAGAATACAAAAAGCAGTTTTTAGAGCTTCATGAGTTAAAATTTATAAACAAACCTGATAAAGAACTTCCTTTTTTACTTGAAAAACTTTCTAAAGAATATAGCTATATAACCATTTTTAGCATTAGCGAATACTATGCAACCATAGCTAAAATCATAGCAACCTTAAATGATGATGTTTTAATCTTAGAAAATGATACCCTAGTACCTTCAAAAGCTTTACGTGAAAAAAATTCCTTTTTAAGTTCTTTTGAGCAATGCCATATTAATTTATTAAATATAAATATAGAGCAAAAATTACCTTTGATTTTGCAAAATCCTGAACTTGACTATGCGTATTTTTGTCTTTTAGATATAGATGAAATGAGTGCAAATATCTTACTTAGCACACTTACTACTTCTTTTGAAATTCAAACTTGCTCAAGTGCATTATTAGATAATCTCATTTGTATTAGAGCAAGCGCTAGTCAATATGGAAAACTAGAAGGATTTTTAAAAGGGGTTTTCAAACTTTTTGCAGGAAAAGTATTTTTAGGAAATGATCCTATTAAATTTATAGCCAAAAAACTTTTAGAAAAAAACTTAAAAATTTCCTTTGCAGAAAGTTGCACCGCAGGACTTTGTGCTTCAAAATTTGCTGAAAATTCAGGAATTTCTAATGTGTTTGAGGGTTCTTTGATCACTTATTCTAATCGTTTAAAAAATTCTTGGCTTGGGGTGAGCAATGATACTTTAGAAAGTGTTGGGGAATATTCTGATCGTTGTATTTATTTTATGTTAAAAGGGGTTTTTAAAACCACAAATTGTGATTTTGCTTTAGCGCTTAGTGGGGTAGCTGGAGAAGAAAATGATAAAAATACCAAAGCAGGCACCATCTACATAGGAGCTATGTATAAAGATGGAATCTTTTTACAAGAATGCATTCACATACAAGGCAATAGAAACTATACAAGAGAGCAAGCTAGTTTGGCTGCATATTGTTTAATGCTTAGATTAAAACCTGAAATTTTCTTTGGTGTTTAATTATAAAAGCGGTGTAGTT
>NZ_JANQDA010000018.1:0-38041 GCF_024723655.1 Campylobacter sp. RM5063
AAAGCCTCTTAAATTGTATGTTATGGTTTTGCTTGAATTTTTACCAACACCAAAAGCTGTTATTTTAATATCTGTTTTAAAAGGTGATCTTGAAGTTAATAAAGCTTTAGCTTCGCCTTTTTGATTAAAGAATAATTCTTGATTGCTTAATGTTCCATCACCACTTAAACTCCATTCTACTTTTTCGTTAGGTTTTCCACCCATAACTTTAACTTCTGTATGATCTAAGATTAAATCTTTTGTAGGTAAGCCATTTTTATAAGCGTCAAGTTGTTCTTTTTCACTACTCATTGTTAAAGAATATTGATAAAGCTTGATGTTTTCTTTAACTTCAATTTTATTGGCAAGACTTTGGTTATAAATAGCTCTAATTTCTAAATTTTTAATATTATAATCTTTAACTCCTTCAAATACTACTTTGCTCTCTCCTTTTTCATTAGAAATAGTTTCTTTGTTATTGCTAATTCTAATTTTTTTACCACTATTTGTATCTTGAGCTATCCATTCTACTTTTGTATTTGGTATTAACCCTGCAATTTGGACTTCAAATTCTTTATTATAATCAATCACTCCTTTATCAAACGGAGTATTTGTAATTGGGTGGCTATGCGTTGGAAGTAAAATACTTGCTTTATAATTTTTAATTTCCAAAAATCTATACTTTTCTTTTACTAATTCATCACTTGCATTTTTAGCAATGATTTTCACTTTTTCATTTCCATTAAGTCCTATGATTTCAACATTGCTCTCGCCTTTTTCATCAGCTATTAAATTAAGCTCTTTTGTTGTATTTTTGTTTTTATCAACAAATAAAGCATTTTTCCCTTCTATTTTCCATGTTACTTTTGTTTTGCTTGGGCGTAAATTTTTATATTTAGCTTTAGCTATTTCTTTATTTCCTATTATTTTCTTATCTAAAATAAGATTTTTACTTTCACCATCTTCACCATCTCCATCATCTCCAAAAACCATTATTCCGACATTTGTTTTAAAATCAGCTCCATTTATATTTGCAACTATTTCAGCTTTTTCTTTATTTTTCATGCTCGGATCAGGTTTGTAAATTACACTTGATTCTCCTTTATTATCAAGCGTATCTGAATTTTGTGTTTTTACTAATTTACCTTTTCCTATAACTTTCCAAACTACTTTTAAATTACTAGCTAAACTACCACCTGCTAAAGTTATTAAACTCTCTTCAAACCTTTCAATATTTGAAGGATTTGCCTTTATATCAAAACTTATTTTTTCTGGAGATATTTCAATAGGAAAACTTTCTTTCGCCTCTCCTGCGGTTGCAATTAAATCTGTCTTATTAGTACAAGATAGCTTAACTTGAACAATAACTTTTCCATTTTCATTAGTAATATAATCGTTTCCTTTTTCTAAAATAACACAAGAGTCTTTCGGTGTTACATTCATAGGAGTATTTTTGACAATACTGTTTAATCCATCTTTTAATAAAATACAATGCTTATCATTACCTAAATTTCCACAATAAGATAAATAGTATTTGTTTGTTTTACTCTTATATTCAAGAACCATAGAATAATCTCTATCAATAAATTGCGTTCTAGTGCCTTCAATAGTATTACTAATTCCTGCTAGTTTTGGCTCAAATGCTAATTTCATAGCTTTTTCATCAAGTGGTATATTCACATTTGCATTAATTGAAGTATTCTTTTTAGAACTTTCTGCACTTCTGCTATGACTTAAAGTAAAAGTTAATGCAGGGAATGGAGAATATGAAATTCCCCCTTCATATATTAATGGATTTTTTTCTAAATCATCTACGCTATTTGCTCCAAAAACGCCTACTTTATCGCCATACCATTGTCCCATTTTTGCAAAAACTGAAACATTAATAAGAGAAGGAAAGGCATATTTTATTTTTGCGTCCCAGCCATTTGCAGGGCGTTCTTGCACATAATCTTTATCAAAATCATAACTATCTATCCAGTTACTCAATCTTTGATAAACATTTGCATTAAATGCGAGTGTATCTACCATAGCCTCAGCACCTAAAGACATTCTTCTATGCCCTCTACTAAAATCATGATCATAGACTGAGTTTAGTCCTAACATGATATTTCCTGAATTATTTAAAGCTGTTGCATTTGGATAATATCTTATACCTCCACCAAAGTGTCCTATGATTCTATCGTTTTCAAACTCACCTATACCACTTTGTAAAAAATAAGATATTTTTGGATTATCTTCCACAGTAATTGGTAAAAGTGCTTTAGTATTACCACTAAAACCGCTTCTTTCATTGTAATTAAATGAAAAATCTGTATTAATAGAAGTATTTAATGAATCAATAAATTCTTTAGCTAGTTCATTTGCACTTGCATTTAAATAAGAACTTGCCATATTTTTTACAATTTCTTCTTTGCTCTTGCTATCTTCACTATCATAAATAGCACCAGCTGTTTGAATAACTTTCATTACTTTATTTGAAAATTCTTGATCTTCTTTGCTTAAATTATCATCTTTTTTACTATCATTTAAAGCTTTTTGTGTTTTTAAATTTTCATTATAATAATTTGCATTTGTAGGGTTTTTAAGATAAATATCTTCAAAAGGTTCTTTGATAATTTTTTTATCTTTAAAATTAGTATGAGTGTGTTCTTTGATAACTTCTTTATCATCAAACTCAAGCCACTTAGCTGAAATATATTCTTCTTTATTTGCTAGTTTAGCCCATTTAGTGCCAGTTTCGTTAGTAATGACATTTTCAATATCTAATATTCTATTTTCTCTATAAATTTCTACTTGTTTGCTTTTTACATTTGGTTTTTCTCTTGAGATTATACGATGAGCTTTTACTTTTGCTTTTCTTATAGTTTGTTCTTGAAAATTTGTATTATCTTCTTCGTTATTAATTTCTTTTAAATTATCATCAAGATTATTTTTTTCTTGAATTAGTTGTTCTTTTTTAGCAATTAATTCATTATTGTTTGAATTATTACTTAATTCTTTATCTATATTTCTGATTTCTTTGTTTATTTTTACATATTTAGCATAGATTTCTTGCTCACTAAGTTCTTTACTATCTTTTTCTTCTTTTATAATTTCACTAGCTTCATTAACTTGTATTTCTTGTGGTTGAATAGTGTTTGTGTTTTGGGTGCTTGAAGGTAAAATTTCATTATCAGTATTGGTTGATGAAATAATTTTTTTAATTAATATTTCAATCTCACTATCTACATTGTCAAAAATAACACTTGAGTGTGTTTGATTTATTAAAGATGAACTTAACAAAAAAGACAACAAGATTTTTCTTAATATTCTTTTTTTTGGATATTTTGCTTTTAAAGATTTTTTATATATTACTGATTTCATTTTACCCTCTTTAGTTCTCATTAAAATGCTTCTTCTTCCATATTATCTGTTTGAGCAAAATTTTCAACAGAATTATCTTCTTTAGTTGCTTGGTGATCTATATTTTGCTTTTCTTTTTGATGGACAAATTCAAAATTATCAACTATAACTTGAAAACCAGTTCTTTTATTTTGATTTTCATCTTCATAAACTGAAGTAAAAATCCTTCCTTTGCATAAGAATTTATCTCCTTTTTTTAAGTAATTTGCTAAAGCATTTACCCTATTTGTTCCAAAAACAACCAAAGGAATCCAATCTGTGTGTTTTATTTCCTCATTTGCTTTTTTAGTAATAGTCGTAATTGCTAAACTATTTTTTGCTAAAAGTTCTTTTTTTCCTTGAGATACTTCCCAATCTTTACCAAGAAAACCACATAATACCACTTCGTTCATTTTTTCATCTCCTTATTTTAATTTTGGCTTATTTTTTTCATCAAAACACATAAACTTACAACCATTTTTATACTCACTACATCCCCACCAATAAGTCCCTTTTGTATTTTTTCTTCTTATTAAATAACCATTTTTACATTCAGGGCAACTATATTGTTTTTCTTTTGATAATTGTGAGAATTGATTCATACTTCCATTTTCTTTTATTTTCAAAATTTCACTATTAACCTCCTTTAATATATTTTGTAAGAAATCTTCTTTTTTTATTGTGCCTTGCTCAATCATTTTTTGTTGCTCAAACCATAAAGCAGTCATATCAGGATATTTAAGAGTTTCAGGTGCTAAAGATATTAAGAGTCTTCCTTTTTTAGTAGATTTAACAACTTGTTTTTTATCTTTACTTACCTCAATATATCCTTGCTCAATTAAATTTTTAATATGAGTTGATCTAGTAGCAGGTGTTCCAATACCTCCATTTTCACCTTTTTTGTCTTTATCTTTTTCAATTAGTAATTTTTTTATTTTTTCATCTTTCACATATTTAGCAACACTATTTAAATCCTTTAATAAAGAATCCATCGTATAATAAGGACGCGGTTTTGTTTGCTTTTTCTCTATTTCAATATCTTTAATTTTACAAGCACTATTATTCTCTATTAGTGAAATGTCTAAATGATTATTAGTATCTTCATTGTCTTTTTCATCACTTTGCTTGAAAAATTTTCTAAAACCCTCACTAATATTTTTGCTTTGAGAAGTGCCAAATACACTCTTATCATAAGTTTGTATCTCAAGATTTGTAACTTCATATTCTCTTGGTTTAAAAAACTGAATCACAAATCTTTTTGCTATTAAAATATAGATATTCTTTTCTTCTTCTTTTAAAAGCCCACAATCAAAATTGTTTTGAGTTGGTATTATTCCATAGTGAGCGGAAATATTTTTGTCATTAAAAGCTTTGCTTTTAATGCTTAAATCACTCTTTTCAAGCAATAAACTTAAATCACTATCATTATTTTTTATATTTAATTTAATAGAATTTAAAATATTTGGAGCTTGTTCAAACATTGTTTCAGGTAAGTATTGACAATCTGATCTATTGTAAGTTATGGCTTTATATTTTTCTCTTAAATTTTGAGTGATTTCTAATGTTTTATCAGGTGAATAGCCATATAATTTAGCACACTCTGCTTGCAAAATTAAAAGGCTATAAGGCAAAGGGGGATATTCTTTCTTTTTTTCTTTAAAAACACTAATTAACCCCGTTTTATTAATGTTGATTTCTTTTATTTGTTTAGCAATATTTTCATCGATAATCTTTTCTTCTGTTTTTAATCTTGCATTAAATACTTTTCCATTTATTTCAAATTTTCCTAGCAATGAATAATAATCTATGCTTTTAAAATTTTCATATTCATTATCTCTTGCTGTTATAAGCCCTAAAATTGGAGTCTGAACTCTTCCTAAAGTAAGAACTTCTCTAAAACCACTTTTTTGCTGTGCTACACTTGTATAAGCTCTTGTAAGATTAATACCTACAATCCAATCAGCCTGACTTCTTGCAAATCCTCTTTCACTCATTCCTTTAAATTGAGAATTCGGCTTCATTTTAGAAATTTCAACTTTAACTGCTTTTGGAGTTAAATCATTAATTAAAACTCTAAAAACAGGTTTTTTTGTTTTTGAATACTGAATAATTTCATCAATAAGAATTTGACCCTCATCATCTGCATCACCGCAATGAACAATACTATCTACTTGATCATTTTTAATCAATTTGCAGATAATTTCTAATTGTTTTTTGCTATTATTTATAGGAATATATTTAAATTCTTTAATGTCCAAAGGCAAATCATTTAAATTCCACAACTTCCATTTTTCATTATAAAATTCAGGTGTTGCTAATCTCAATATATGACCAAAAGCCCAAGTAATTAAATTATCGCCTTTTTGAACATAACCTTCAAATTTCTTAACATTACCATCTAAGCCTTCTGCAATTGCTCTACCAAGTTCAGGTTTTTCCGCTATAAACAATCTCATCTTTTACCTTTTATCTTTCGATATCTTTTTCTTTGCTTGGAACTTGAGTTTCTTGCCCTATTGTTTGTTCTTTAGAAAAACCATCTTGTTGTTTTGCTTTTTGCTCTTTCATTTCGGCTTCATTTTTTATTTCAAAACCAGTGCTTCTAACAATAGCTAGATAGCCATCACCTTTTTCAAGTTTAATCTTTTCTAGCTCTTCTTTAATTTCTTTATTAGTAAGCTTAATATTTGTATCAAGATAAAAACTTTTGCTACCATCTTGATTTTGAAATTCGCTAATTCCAATTCCTTCAACTAAAGCTTTTCCAGCTTCTCTTTTATCGTTGATTGTGTAGTAAAATCTGTCAGTTTCTTCATTCCAGTTATTATTAATAAAGATATGATTATCTCTATTACTTCTTTCTTGCGGATCTGTTGGCAATAAAACAATGTTGAAATTTTCTTTATCTCTTCTTACAAAGTAATTTTTCCATTCATTATTTACTTTAAAAGAAGCTGTTACAGCTCCCTTATCCATTCCAACAACTTTTCCAGCCTCTTCTATCACATCAACTAAAGCAGTAGCAACTTGTCTTTGCTTAATTTCACCTGTTTGAGTGTCTTTATAGTTTAATGCGTTATTTACATCAACCATAAGTCTTGGATGATTTCCATTTGATAATCTTACGAATGCCATTTTTTTCTCCTTAATAAAAATTTTTATGTTTTGTTTTTTGGTTTTTGGTTTGGGAATTTAAAAAAATATATATAATTACATGTTCATTCACCTCCTTGTAGTGTGATATGAATGCCATTCTCATCTTTATTAAGAATGGTTTTGTTTTTTGGGAAGCTCAAAGTTAAGCTTTTGTCTTTATTTTCTTTTATAATGATAGAGCTTAACTTTTGGGCGTTTTGGGTTATTTTTTTATAATCTTCGTATTTTAAGTATACGATGAAAGAAAAAACTCCGAAAGAAAATCCAAATAAAACAAAAAACATCAATGAAACAATCATAGTTTGTTTGATATTTTTAGTTAGCTTCGAAAAAATTTTAGAAAAATCTAAAATTGCATTTTTTTCTTTTTCTAAAAACACTTTTAAAGTTTGATCATATGTTTGTAAGCTATCACTTAATCTAGCTTCGATTTTTGACCTAAAATCCTTTAAATCATCATTACTTACTTTTAAAGCACTATTTAATGATTCAAGAAATGTATTATCAAAATTAACTAAAGAATTATCAAGTGCAGTTTTTAGCTCCATTGCTTTTTGACTAAATTCTTCTATTTCTAATTTTGAAAAAGATGAGTTCAAACTATCAAGTTCTGTTTTAATCAAAAGCGTTTTATTGATTATTTCCAATTCTTCTTGACTTGGGGGATTTTTAAAATACGAAATTAGAGAATCAATATTCATTTTAAGTTTATAAAAATTTTGCTCTAAATCTTTAAAAATTCCTTCTTTGGTATTCTCATCAAGAACATTATTTAAGCCTATATTGATAGTATTATTAATGATTTCTAAGATTTTTATCTGCTCATCAATAATTTCTTGATAGTTGCAAATTTTTACTTCATCAAGTAAAGAATTATTCATATCTTCTTGATCTATTTGCTCATCAAGTAAGCTTTGATTTTCTTCAGTCATTTTTTATCCAACATTTTTTATTAATAAAAATCTTTTTATAAAAAACCCATTTCCACTTAAAACCTACTCTCTCGCGATGTTTCTCTCTTAAATTATCAGGAAGTAAGTTATATTCTTGTTCAGAAATTTCTTTTAATTCATAACCTCTTTTCCAACTGACATCCTCTATAAAATTTTTAGAGCATATATACTCAAAACCTTGATAATCAGTATAAGAACTAGATTGCAATAGGTAACAAGATTGCGATAATTGTGGATTTATTCTATATCCATAATGCTCTATTTCTTCACATGATCCATCATCACATACTCTTTCCACCCATAAAAGTTTTTTTTCTACTCTTTTATTAAGTTCTTCCAAAGAACATTCACCATCTAAATGAGCTAAGATATCATTCTTATATTTAAGCATTTCAGTATCACTATTATCCACAGGACATAAATTTAAAAAATCTTTTCTCGCTTGTATGGTTTTCCAAGGCTTTTTAAACTTAATTGCAAAATATCTTGCAATCGCTGCACTACATTCAGGTGGTTTAATAGGCGAAGCTAAACAAAGCATAGCTTCACAAGCATATCTAGTATCCCCACTTAAATAATCCAATTTTATAGCTTTTAAATTTGAGAACATAAACATAGCTAAAATTATTGATATCAATTTTATTTTCATTTTTTATTCTCCTTTTTTTTAATTTTTTTGGCTTCTTGTATCATTTTCTTTTCTACAATTTCATCTTGATTAATGGTTTTAATCACGGTTGGTTTAATCTCATTATTATCAAATAAAGAATTACTCATTTATCTCTCCATCTTTTGCATGAAAAAAAAGCATATTGATAGTATTTTTATCTCCCTTAATAATGCTTATAGGCTGTAAGATCATTTCTGCTTCAACACCATTTTTTTTAAAATACTCTTCATATTCTTGAATGATATTTTTTTCGCCTATTAAGATAATTCTTTTTGCATTATGAGCCAAAAGAAAAGTTTTTACTATTTGTTCATTAGTGAGCAAGCCTTCTTTATTTTTTGTAAGCTCTATTTGATAAATCCAGTCCATATTGCTTAACTTTGAATCTTTAGGAACAAATCTATATTTTTCCTCCAATAAAGAATTATTCAAGGTTAGCTTTGAACCGCCTTCAAGTTTTTTAGGTTTTGGTGCAGAACTTGCACATCCTATAAAAATTACACTTGCCAATAAAAGCAAACTAAACGTTTTTTTCATTATTTTCTCCTGTTGTTGGTATTTGTATGCGACACTCTCCTCTTTGAAAAGCTCCTTTTAAGATATGTTCTTTAGGTATGCCTTTAATTTTTGCCAAAGTTGGAGAGACTTGTTTAAACTTATCAATAAAATATGGATCGTTATAATAAAAAGCTTTTTTACATAAAATAGGCTTTCCATTATCTATAGTAATAAGCTCATCTTCAAAAGACATTTCTCGAAGTTCTTGCGGAAGCATTAATGCCCTACTTGCTTCACTATAACTTGTAGATCCACCACTTGCCCCTACACTTCTTGATCTTGTTTTAAATGTAGTATTACCAAGTATTCTACTAATCTCCTCTGCATCTTCTTGCTCTCTTGGGGTATAAAAAATTTGACAAGCATGGTTAGTCAAAAGAGTTTTTGCTCCATCATCCCCATATCCATCAGGGGCAGGTGCTTTAAGTTGAGATTTTGATTGATAAATCATCAAAGAACGCATTAAATAACCTGCCATAAAACTTACTGCTGAAAGATATATAGGAATTTTTCTAGGTGCTGTAAATTCATCCATAAGCATTAAACAAGTATATTTAATTTGTGGATTTTGTTCAGGAAGTTCTTTTGTATTCAAAAGAATTAACTGCGACCAAAAAATATTCAATATAAATTTTGCATTAGTTAATTGATCAGGGGTTATGCCTATATAAATAGTCATTTTCTTTTTGCGTAAATCTCTCAAATCAAAATCACTAGTTTGAGTAGAAAGTTTTAACACTTCTGCTTCAAAAGGAGTTAAAGGCTCATTAAAAGAAGACATAACTCCTGATTTTGTATTATCACTTGAAATACTAAAATAAGTTTCTAACCTTCTTTTTGTGATATCTGAAAGCAGATCATCACAATTTGATAAGTACTTATAAGTATTATCAAATCCATTTATTTTTTTACCCTCATATTCAAAAGTAAAACCTTTTGAAAGTTGTAATATTCCAAAAAAACTAAATTCTGTTTTTAAGTTAAATGTTTCTAAAAAAAGTTTCCCATCTTCTTTTAAATTTAAATCTTTCCACAAATAACAAAGTCCTATAAATAGGTTTTGTGCAAGACCATTAAAGAATTGAGTTGTAGAATCCCCTTCTTTTGGATAAATGATATTTGCTAAATCCATTAGCTGACTATCACAATTATCACTATCACTCATATCAATATAAGTTAAAGGGTTGTAACGATGAGTTCTTTTTGAAAATGGATTAAAAAGAAAAACATCTTGACCCAAAACTTCTTTTCTATATTTACTTGTAAAATCAAAACATTCTTGTTTTATATCCTGAACAACAGCACTCTCTTTCCAGTCCATTAAATTTGGTATTACAATACCAACCCCTTTACCACTTCTTGTTGGAGCTCCCAAAGCCACAAACTGAGGCCCTTTAAATCTTAAAAATTTTCCCTTATATTTTCCGATGATTATTCCATTGTCTGAAAATAATTTCATTTTTTTAATTTCTGCTAAATTTGCAAATCTTGCCTCGCCAAATTGAGTTTTTTTGCTTTTAGCTATTAATGCTAAAAGCGTTAAAACAATAACACTAAAACCAAACATACCAAAGAAAGAAATATAAGCTTTTGGGTAAGCATTTATTAATGCCTCAAAAGTGAATTTAAGATTGTAAAATCCAAGAATTCTTTTTAAGCTTACATCATTAAGATAAAACATCACAAAAGGACTTAAAAAATAAGCTATTAATAGTGAAAAAATACTTATAAAAACAAGCATTACAATCTTATCTTTCATTTTCTATTCCTTTTATTTTTGTAGAAAAGCTTTCTAATTTTTGTTTAAAATAATTAGAATTTTTTTCTTGTTTTAAAGATTTTTCTTCATAATAAGCTTTAACTTTTGGATTTTTAAATTCCATTCTCTTATTAAGATTTCTATCAGAATAAAAAGTTATAATAATTTCATCAGAGGGGGATAGTGGCGTATTCGAGTGACCCTCCCCTTTGATTACTTGTTTATAATTTGTATCTGTCACAAGTCTAAACCTAGTATTATTTTTCTCCCACTCATAAACCCTAGCATCGTTACTATCTTTATGGACAACATAATCAATGATTGCCTCTTCAATAATCTCTAATTCTGTATTAATTGGAGTTGAGTTTTTATCGTTAAAACTCACATTATAAATTCCTCTTTTTTCTTTATTTGCCATTCTTCATCTCTTTAAAATATATTTGACTAATATGTCTTTTTCCATTATGAGCTCTAATATGGACAACTACATCAATAAGATTTTTAAGCATATCTTGTATTTTTTCAAAAGGTATTTTTTGACCTTGAGTATTTTGTAAAGTCATCAAAGCCAAACGCTCGAATGTTTCAGAAGTGCTTCCTGCATGGCAACTTGTAATGCTACCACCATGCCCACTAGAAAGAACATTGATAAAATCATAAGTTTCAGCACCTCTAAGCTCTGCCAATAAGATTCTATCAGGCTTCATTCTAAGACACGATTTTAAAAGAGTTGCAGAATTTAAAAAATCTTCATTTTTAGCTTCACTAGGATAAAAAAGTTGTACAAAATTTTTATGCTCATAAAATTTTATTTCTTCAACATCTTCTATAGTTATAATTCTTTGTTCTTTGGGAATAAAATCAATTAAAGTTTTCATAAAAGTTGTTTTACCGCTTCCTGTACCTCCTGCTATAATGATATTTTTTTCATACTCTACTGCTTTACAAATAAAATCTTTAAAATTTTTAGCCTCATAAAGCTTTTTCAACTCCTCATCCAAAGGATTTGTTATAAAATGATCAATTTTTATTTCTTCAAAAAGACCACTTTTAACATGATCTTGTATTAAAAATCTTTTCTCACTTGGCTTTCTAATTGTAATTGAAATATGCTCTTTTTTAGTCGCTGGCGGAATTACTACCTGAACCCTTTCACCTCCATGTAATATACAAGAAAGGATAGGGCGTGATTCATCTATCTTATCTTCTTTAAAAGAAGCTAAAGAAGTAGCAAACGATTTAGAAGCTTCATAATCTAATTTACTTGTTTCTTCTTGCCATTTTCCATCATTAGTTTGTATGAAAATATTTTCTTTGCCGTTGTAGCATATTTCAGTTACGCTGGAATTAGCCAAATGCTTTCCAAAAAAATCATTAGCTAATTTTTCTAGGGTTCTTGAATTACTCATTAAAAGCCCTTTCTTTTTAATTGATAAACCTTAGAAAAATCAATATCTTTATTAACATATACACCTACTAAATCACCGTGATTTTTATAAAGAGTTGGTTGGATATTAATCATTTTTTCTAAAGCAGTATTAGCTATTTCACGAGAAGTTTCTCTTGAATTTTCCGTATAATCAACGCTATTTTCTTTTTTATTAATAACTTGATTAGCTAAAATATTTAAAGAATCATCAATTATTGATAATAAAATAGCTGAACCAAAGCGTTTCATATAATGATGATCTACCCATCCTTGTATTCCACTTGCTCCAAGCTCATCAGTTGCACCTGAATAAACTGGTATAATAATATTATTAGGCGTTCTTATTTCTTGCCAAATAACAAAAAGCCTATCCATACCATCATTTAATTGTCCTGAACTAAAACTTCCTGTAATGGTGCTTCCTTTTTCAATTAAAAGAACATTGCCATTTGAAGAATAAACATCATTTGAAACAATACAAGCAATACCCCCTTTAATAGTGCTAACTAAACGAGTTTTTAAAGAACAACCTATATAAGTTCCTTTGGATAATAATAAATTTGGATCAAACTGACTAACACTAGCACTAGTTGGGGTAAAAACATCGCCGATAAAATCATTTGATCCATTAGATAATAAAGCATTGTCTCCTTGCATAGGTTTAGAATTAAAAATATTATTTGAGCTTTCTTGTGTATTGTTTTCTTGTGCATTAAAAGCCCCACCATCACTACTACTACTTACCACAACTAACCCTGCACCTTTTACTATTCTTGGTTGTAAAGGTTTTGAGATAAGCTCGAAAGGATTTTCTTTTGGAGTTACTTCAACGGGTTTTTCCTGTTCTCTTTCTTTCAATAACTCTTCAAAACTCTTTGTTTCTTCTTTAACAGGTTCTTCTTCTTGAGGTAAAATAAAATCTTTTAATTTCACGCTACTAGCAATGTCTTTATTAACTTCTTTTGCTTGTGTATTTGCAGTATCATCACTACTACCAATAAAAGATTTTGCAAAGATATATGCAAAAATCAATAATATAAATACACAAGCAATAAAGAATACATAGATTTGAATTTTTTTAACATTAACACTTTGTGTTTGCAACTCACTTTGTAAATCCATATCTTTTAATTCTTGTTTTTCTTGATTACTCATGTTTATTTCCTAATAAAGATTGTTCTAGTAAAAATGTTTTACTTGGATCGTTTATTACTCTTTGTATATTTTCATTAGAGGTTTCTCTAGTTTTATCTAAAGGATTTTTTCCATAGCCATTATTAAAAATTCCAACAACCTTATCCCCACTTCTTAGTAGAATTTGTTTTGCAATTTTTTGAACTACTAAAACATCATATTTTCCATCTTTTTTAATGTGAGTATTTAAGATCATTTCTTTGCCGTTTTCATATAAAAATACACTCGGAAATGTTTTTGTGTTATCAAAACCTAAGTAAGTAAAAACACCATCATCATAAGCATAATTTGGTGCTATATCTTCACTTCCCTTATTCGCTTTCATTAAAAAATCCCAGTTTCTAGGAACTATATTTTTATCAAGTTCTTCTCTTACAATTTTCTTTTCTAGCTCTTTTTTTATTTTATTCTCTTGCTTTAAGATTTTATCAGCGTGACTAAAAGACAATTTATAAGTTGCTTGCTTGCTATCATTAGTTAGCAATAAATCAAAAATATAAGTTTTTAAATTAGTGGTAACAATTAAATTTGTTTTCCAGTCTTTTGGATTTGGATCAACAATCATCTCTTTTTGCTGACCTTGATTATAAGGATCATTTTCTACAAAAAGTCTAGTTTTATAAGCTTTTGGTTTAATAAATAAAAGATTTTTTTTCTCTATTAAATCCCAACCTTCAGAAAATCCTGTAGCGGTATTTATAATGACTTCTTCATCGCTAAATTCAATCATACTTACAAAACCATTTCTAGCTACCATTTTAAAAACATCTTTAGAGTTATACTCAGCATGTGCTACGCGTTGATCGTATTCTGATTTTTGCGGTTCATTTAATGCAAAAACAGGTAAAGCCAAAAATGAAAAAGAAAGGGCTAGGCTAATATTTTTTATCATCTTATTTCCTCATCAACTCTATAGTGAGTAACCTTAAAGCCAAGAGGGTTTAAAATTCTATTTTCTTCACTTGTTTTTGCTAGTAAAAAATCATATGCTAAGGTTATAACTTTGGTTGATTGTTGTGTGCTTTTTGTTGCAGAATCTTTTTTGGTAATTAATGCTCTTATAGTAGAGGTTTTTACTCCATTGCTATTTCCAAGAACAATACTTAAAATCTTAACGCTTACTTCAACATTATCTTTATAAATTTGATCTAAAGCATTATTACCAGCATAGATAGCTCTATACTCATTTGCAACATTTTCACCACTCATTAATTGAGTAAGAACATAATCTTGATTTAAAAACTTATAATAATAACCTTCTCTAGCTTTTATATATTGAGAGATAAAGTATTTATCTAAAGCTTCAATAGAGTTAATTTGCTCTTCTTGTAAGCTAGTAATAATATCCACCATACCAGTAGTATTATCCACTCTAATCACATAAGGTTCAGTGGTTTTTAATGGTGTTAAGAAAATTACAGCAATTACAGCAATAATTGATATTGCCATACTTATAAATGCAACTAACCAAGCTCTTTGATTTGATTTTTCAATCAAATATCTTACACTTGCTTCAAAATTCAAAGCATTAGAATTAATTTCATTTTGGTTTTTCAATTTTATGTTTAAAAGAAGTTAGTATAATTAAAAAGGGTGGAATGCCAAAGGGTGCCACCTTTGACATTCAATTTACCGCCCAGAAGGGAGGTGAGTCGAATGACTAAAATTATCCTAGTAATTATATTAGTTATGCTTTGCTTTGTCAAGGCATACTAAGTTCCCCTGCTTTTTGCAGGGTTTAGGATAATCCCTTTGGCTTTATACTAACTTTCTTTATCTCCTTTCTTTAAAATTTGTTTTCTAAAACTTCAGTTTCAATTATTTGCACATCTTTTTCTTTAAAAAAAAAGATTTTGTTTTAAAACTTTTACAAAAACATCTCCTTGCTCCGTATTGTAAGTGATAGAATAATCAAACTCGCCAGCTTCAACCATCTTATCTTCATGATAAGAATTAGAATCATTTACAGCCTTTTTTAAAATCACATAAGACATACTCGGATAATTTAAAATAATTCTCTTTTTCTTTTTAATGTTTTCAAAGCTTTTAATGGAAGTTTCTTTTTCTTCTTTCTTTTCAAACACAGGAACAATTTCCATTTTTAAAAACTTTTCTTGATCTTTAATATCATTTACAGCAACCCAACCACTTTTATCATCAAACAAATAGTTATAATTAGTATTGTTTTTAATAGAACAAGCACTAAAAAAGATTGCACAAAATGCAAATAAAATTACCTTATGCTTCATTTCTCATCCTTTGTAATATGCTCTTTCCTAAAGACATAGCATTAGCACCTGTAACAGAAGCACCTGATTTCATAGCAGAATAAGCACCTTCTGCCATTTTAGAGCCTCCTTTTTGAGCATGCCCAAATAAATTTCCAAGAGTTTTTCCAGCAACAGAACTTATAGGATTACTTACCCTTGAAAACACACTTTGCATAGCAGAATCTAAAGCAACACTTCCTACTTTTTCAGCAAAAACCTTTGCTACAAAAACCATAGCAACTAATAAAACAGAGGAAAAAATCATTGATATTCCTATGAAAAATGAATCTGTATCAGCATTTGCGTATTGGCTTTGATATGTATTTACAAATTTATATATTTGTTTAGCAAAAACTTTAAAAAATAAGCTCATAAAAAGAACTAATAAGGTATTAGAAATAAGTAATGCAAGCCATTGAGTAAAAACATTTTTAGTGCTTTTATATAAAAGACAATAAAACATTAAAGGTGCAGCAATCACTAATATAGTTTGAGTAAAGGCAGTAGCATTAATCACTACTAAAGCAGGTAGCACAGCTATACCAAAACCTGTATAAATCATAGCTATACTAAATGCAGCAACTATAATGCTAAATCCACTAGCCTTAGCCCATATACTATCAGCTAAATTTCTAACTTCATTAAAAATAAAATCAATTTGCTTATACATACTAAGGCTTCCACCAGCCCACTCATGAAAGCCATCCATAGCATTAATAACTAAAGTAAGCCATCCGCCGATATTTAAAGCAAAAGTGATGATCATAGCCTTAGCAGCTAAATCCCACATTACTTCTTTAGTAGGACTTTGAGAACGACCAAATAAGATTTCATAACCCTTATACATAATAGTAATTACAAGGGTGATAGAAAAAAGCACAGCAAGTTGAGTCATTTTTTCACTCAATGCTGCATTTCTTACTACTTCTAAAATCACATGAGTAGCATTACCAAGCTCTGTAAAGAAATTACCTTGCATGGTAAGCCTTAAAAGAAAATATGAGATTATAAAAATTTATAAGATTAAAAATTTGGATATAATTTTTTGGGGTGTTTGCCACAAGGTTCGCACCCTTGTGGCGAAAATCTAAGCCCCTAAAGGAGCTAAGATGAATACCACTAAATTCATCATAGTTGTAATTATACTCCTTTGTATAATTATAGTCAAGGCTTTTTAGTCTTGCCTCACTTGTTGGGGTATGGTGGATTTTCCTTGTGGCTTTAAATCTAAAAATAGCTACTAATATAACTTTAACATTGTTAATCACTATGGTGTTTTAAGAAGTTTAAGAAGACTAAGATATAATACCCCGAAGGGTTAGCCGTAGGCTGCAACCCTATGGCTAAATTTAACCCTAGAAAGTAGGTGATTAAATTGAGTTATAACAAACTTATAATTGTAATTATACTCCTTTGTATAGTTACAGTCAAGGCTTATTAGCCTTGCCCCTATTTTAGGGGTATAAGTTTACCCTACGGCCTTTCTTAAACTTTCTTTATCTCCTTTCTTTAAAATTTGTTTTTATTTAAATTAATTTGGTTTTAAAATTAAGTTTTTGTAAAACTTGTGTTTTTCCGTTTTTAAATTTTTCTACTATTTCATATTCTATTAGTTCTATAAATTTAGAATTTTGTTTTTGTTCTATTTCCTTTATAGCGTTTGCTATCTTTTCCTTATAAGGTGTATCAGGAAGATCATAATGTTTTAGTTGTTTTATTTTTTCTATTTCTTTATTTTTAATGATTTGTTCCATTTGATTAAAAGCATTGATAAAAGCTATTTTAAATTGTAAAGCTTTTTTACCTGTAAAACCCATAGCTAAAAGCGTGAATGCATCACGAGTTAGATTATACATAGGCATTTTTCTATTAACAAGCTTACCATTCTTTGGATTCGTTGTTTTCGATATTTGCACGATCTCCCCAAAATTGGATACTTCGTTAGAAGCCCCTATTTCTCGCAATTCATTTAAAATATTTCTAATATCTCTTAAAAGATGATCATGTCTTTTCCCAAACACTTTAGCTATATCTAAACTTGTGCAAAAAATTTGCTCATCTTTGTTTTCAAAGATGACATCTATATTGTTAATATTAATAACACTACTCATTTTTCACTCCTATTTAGTCAAATAAGCCACTAGCTTTTGCTTTTTCTTCAGCTTGCTTCATAAGCTCGCCATAATCCAAAGGCTCTTTCCCCATTGATTCTGCAAACAGCTGTGCTGCTTGATCTTGTCTTATTCTTCTTTGATTTTCATAATGCATATTAGAAATTTCAAGATTAGTTTTAATGATTTCTAGTTTGGTTTTTTCTACATTAATCGCATTGTTAATGTCATTAGTTTCTTTAATATCTTTTGATTCTATAAGTCTTTGGTGTAGTTTTTCTAAAGACTTTGCTACGGTATTAACTTGGATAGAAGCTTGATTATAATGCTCCACTTGAGCTGCATAAGTAATCATATCCATTCTACATATTCTTTTTCGCTCTTCACTCAAATAACTAGCATTACAACGATCAAAAAGAGTGAATTTTCTAAATGTATCTTTGCTCTTATCGCTTAAAAAGCCTTGTGGATCTTGCAATACATCATCATAAAAAGATTGTATGTTTTGTCCAGCTTGTGCAAAATCTAAATAAATTTGTTTTGTGTCTCTCATAAAAGACACTGAATCTCTTGCACCTGTTTTAGACATAAGTTCATTTTGATAAGCTTGAATTTGTTGTTGATAGTGTTTAACCGTATCTTGCCATCTTGTAGCTTGTTTAGTCCACTCTGCAATTTCTTTTGCATTTTGGGTTGCCATTTGTGAATTTGCAGTCGCATCAACTACAGGAATACCAGCACTAAAAGCTAAGTTAGGCAAAATCAATAGGGAAGTAAGAATAAGAATAGATTTTTTAAATTTTTGGATATAATTTTTTGGGGTGTTTGCCACAAGGTTCGCACCCTTGTGGCTTAATTTGCACTCCGAAAGGAGGCGATTAAATTGAGTCATATAAATCTCATAGTTATTATTATACTTCTTTGTATGATAATAGTCAAGGCTTATTAGCCTTGCCCCATTTTTATGGGGATGAGATTTCCTTGTGGCTTTAAATCTAAAAATAGCTACTAATATAACTTTAACATTAATACCAGCACTAAAAGCTAAATTTGCAATACATAATGATGAAATTATGGAAAATAAAAATTTATTTTGTTTTTGGATATAATTATTTTTGGGGTTTGCCACAGGGCGGCAACCCTGTGGCTTAATCTTAACTCCAGAAAGGAGATATTTTAAGATAAAGTTCACACGCTTTATCTTAGTAGCAATTATACTACTTTTTATTTTTAATTTTTTACAGAAAACTTTAATATCATCAAACATCACTTCTTTACTCCTTATCTGATTAAAACTACTTTTATTTTTTTGTGTTATAATTTTTGCAACGATATTAGGGACTAATGTAGGTGAACTATCTTTATCGTTAGAAAAAAATTGTGTAACTGTGTTGAAATACCCGATTGCTTTTTTAAGTAGTCGGGTTTTTTTTTGCCTTATTTTGGCGGTAGGGGTGTGGAAGGGAATTTCAACACATAAAGGAAAAACAATGGAACTTTTAATAAGCACCATTGTGTCAGTTGCTTGCACTATGGCAATTTTCTTTAAAGAAGAGATAAAACTCTTTTTTAAACGAACATAGTCCAACAACACACAATTTTTTTCATGGGGAGAACGAAAGTTCTCTCTGCTTTTACTTAAACTTAATCTCATTGTTCTTCCTTATAAAATGTTTTAAGTTCATTGATTTTTTCTTCCAAAGTTTTGTTTTCTTGATTAAAGATATTTTCTATTTTTTCTATATAGCTTGTGCCTGTAGATAAAATTTTTAGGTTTTCTTTGCCTAAAGATGAAAGATCCAAAGAACAAACAACTGCTTCATCTTGTCTTTTAACAAGGAATTGTCGTTTATGTGGGGCAAAGTTTTTAACTATTAAAAATTCATCTTTGCTAAGACCTAGTCTTAAATACTCATCTTCTTTTGCTAAAGGGTTTGGTAAAAATATTTTTGTAGCAGATTGTTCAACTAAAGTATTTGCTATCTTTAGTTTTAAAAAGTCCTCTATACTTTGTGTAGCAAGTCTTAAAAAGCCATTTTGTTTTCTTATGGTTTTAAACTTGTTTTTTACTTCTTCTGCCACAATATCATTTTCTAACCACTTCCAAGCTTCATCAATATCTATACAAAGTCTTCTTCCATCTGCTAAATTCATAACACGCCAAAGAATAAAATAAGAGATTAATGCTGAAACATCTTTTTCATCTAAAAATTCAGTTCCATCAATACCAAATAAATTAATATCATCAGGAAAATCTAGGTTGTCATATTCATTATCAAACACCCAGCCAAATTGTTTTCCTTTTTGGAATAAAGACAATCTACTTTTTAAAGAGTTATTGTCATTAAAATCATCTGTAATATTTTCAAGAAGTAGAGAAATAGGATATTTTCTTTCAGAAATTTCAAATTGAAGCATTAGAGTATTTACAGCTTCATTGATTTGTTTTTCTTCTTTTGTATTAAGAATTTCGCCATTGCGTGTTACACATAGTTTTATTAGTTGTTTTAAAAATCTTAAATTTTCTTCATTAGTTTCAACCATAAAAGGATTAAACCCAGTAGGCTTACCATTTTTAATAGAAATATATCTACCGCCAGCACAAAGAATATTGCCTAAAGCTCCTTTATCTTTATCTAAAAATACAGCTGTAAATTTCTTTTTATCTTCAGGTATGTTTGCAGGGAAGCTATCTTTATTAGCATACTTTATCATTTGATTAATGATAAAATTCATAAACACGGTTTTACCACCACCACTTTGACCTAAAATCAAAGTATTAGCTAAATTCAAATCACCAAATTCATCTTTGTTTTTTCCATCGCTTTTGTGGAAATTTAAAAAATATGGTTGTTTATTTGGTGTTTTTAAAATAGTTACAGCATCGCCCCAGCAATTTTTTTCTTTTTTGCCCATTAAGAAATTATGTAATGCAACCAAAGATGAAAAATTTAAAGATGAAATCATATGAACTCTTGGGCGTATTGCAAAATTACTTGGAAATTGTGAAAAATAAGAAGCAGGTAGTGCAATATTTGCTAATGTTGAAGTAAAGCCTAAACTATTTAATGAAGTTATTACTTTATTAGTATTTTTCTTGCATTCATCAATGCTATCACCAAAAACACAAATACTAAAATGATAATTTCCAAAACTTATAACATTACTAATTAAATCATCTAATGCTAAATTTAATTGCTCTATCTGACTTACGCCATCATCTTCACTTGAAATTAGTTGATTAATTTGTTTGTTTAATGCTGATCTTGAATCATATTTTGATAAAGGAACAAAAGTTTGAGTGATAGTATAATCTACATCAAGATACATTAAAGAATCTAAAATACCTGAAAAAGTTTCATTAGAATAATCTTTAATTTCAATAATTCTAGCAAATCTTTTTGTATCATCATTGTAGTTTAGCTGAATCATATCGTGATTAAATTGAATATTTTTTAAAGTTCCTGTTAGATATTGATATATCGGAGTATCACAAACTACAACAGGATTAAATTTTCCACCTATTAAATAATTATAAAATTCTAATTGCTCGGAATATTTAATATTATTCTTTTTATATACACTTAATATTTTTGGTTTAAAATCTTTAATGTTAGCTTCAAGTTTTCCTAAGTATTCTTGGAATTTAAGAACAAAATTTGAAATTTCTTTTGCTTTTGATTTGTAATTTAATTTATTGAAAGTCTTTAGATCAATATTAGATTTTAAAGGCTTATAGACCAAAGTTAAATAAAGCGAATTTTGCTGAAAACTTTTTTTATCAAAACTCTTATGGTATTTTTCATCAATTTCCTTTAAAAAAGAATTTTCAAAATGAGAATCTAAAAATTCATGTAATTTAAATCTTACATTATGAAAATAAAAAGCAATAGGTTCATTAGAAAATGACATTATCATCATATTTAAAAGATTTTTTTTAAAAATTAAATTCTCATCTGACTCACACTCAAATTCTATACCCTCAATAAAAAATGTGCTAATTAGCATATGTTCTTTTGTAATGACAATACTATCTGTAAGTAAAGAGCTATAAGGAATTAATTTCTCTAAACTTGGTTCAGCATGAAGTGGAAATATAGATAATTTTGGAAAATCATTATTAGTTGGCAATCGTTTATAGCTTACGCTATTAAAAGTTTTAGCTTTATGGTATTTTCTACTCAAAAAATTACTAATAAATTTAGTTTTTAAAAAAAACAATCTAAACATTTGCTCATCTTTCTTAGTCATTACTTTCATAATAAAATAAGAAATAACTCCAAAAATTAAAAGGAAAAATTGTTGCGTATAAACAGCTATTAAGATAAATCCTAAAAGGTTCATTATGAAAGGCACTAAAGGCACTCCAAAAAGGAGTGCAGGGCGTGTTAATCCTTTAAAGAGCGGATCAAAATAGTTATTCATAAACTTTTAACCCACCAAAAGAGCAGCCAAAGAAGAAGCAGAACCTATAACAACACCACCAATTACCACTGGTAAAACTTCAGTCCATTGTTGTTTTAATATTGCCATTCTATAACCTGCAATACCAAAAGCTATTGTAATAGCAATAATAGAAACACCAAACAAAGCTGCTTCTATATCTTGTGCCAAAGTATTGACTTTATCAATACCGCCTGCAGCAAAAGCTAAATTTACAGCTAATGCTATTAATAGTATTTTTTTAAACATTTAAAGAAATCCTTTCATTAAAAAATAACGAACGATAAATTTAGCTCTTATATTAAATATAAAGGTATTATTTAATTTTAATTTTTTATTAAAATTAAATGTGTAATAAACATTTTTTTTGATTTTGGATTAAAAAGGAGTAAATTTGGCAACTAAAAAATCAGATTTGTATAAAAAAATTATAAAAGTAAGAAGTAAAATTAAACAAAACTTAAAACCTAAATCACGATTATATTTGAATCTAAAATTTCAGAGAAGAATATATGAGTAAAAAATATCCTTATTTTCTTTCAAATAAAATTTATTTTCATCCTATGATCTTATGGACTAACATTAAATGTAAAAATTGCAACGAGAATAAATATATTGAATATACAGAAGATGAAGCATATAAAAAAGTTATCTGTCCAAAATGCAAAATGATGATTGATGTAGAGAAAGGAAAAAGCAACAAATGAAAGAATTAGATTATTATAACTTTTTAGAAGAAGCAGATTGGAAAAACACAATTAGGATAAATTATTAATAATATCGTTAACTATATCCTTATATTTTTTTAATAATTCACTATTATTATTTGATGCTCCTATGTCTTTAAATTCTTTTTCGCGTATTTCTTTTAATTTTTTAAAATCTAATTCATATATTATATTTCCACTATTTTTAAGTAAATAGTAATCTTTAATAATTGATTTATACGAATCTAAAGCACCTCTTTTAAAATGATTAATAGCACGCTTTATATTTGATTCTTCAGTATTGCCATAAAAAATTGAAACAAGATGTGAGATAGCATTATGAAATTCTATAAGTGATTGTTTGATTATTTTATTGTTATCCAATTTATCCGACGGAACACTTACTAATATTTTATTTATTTCTTCAAAAACTTTCTTATCATTAGTATAATATTGTTGTCGGTCTATTAAATTTTTTTTATAAATAAGCAAAAGTTGTTCAGAATTTAATTTATTTCTCCATTCTGAATATTTTATAACTGCATTTAGAAATTCTGAAAAAAACTTGCTAATGTCTGGATTTTTCAATATAACACTATATGAAGAATGTTGTTTTTTGTTCCATATATCAAGCCTAAAATTTCGATTTATATCGCAATAATCTTTAAATTCTCTCTTTAACTTTATTTTTGCTTCTTCTATTTCTTTTAAAATTTCTAAATCTTTTTCATCTTGTTTTTGTGCTACAAGTGAAAAATAACCAAAGAAGCTAATTATAAGCTTTCTATTCCTGCCTTCACATATGGATGCAGTAGAATCAATTTCCAAAAATGAACCATATATTTTATAAAAAAAATCATCTACCATTCTCTAAAATTTTTTGCTCCGATACCACATTCATCTAAAAAGTTATCAAATTCTTCATCTGTCATCATTGATGCTTTCTTTCTTTCACTTTCAAAGTATACATCCCCAGTAGATTCTAAACCGCTATCGGCAATCCCACTTTGCATTATTTCAAACAAAAAAGTATTATCTTGCTTTTCTATGCTTACACCAATCCTTAATTCTTTCATATTTTCGAGTCTTCTTCTTGTCTTTAAAATCTTTTGTAAAGAGAATATTATAAAGTAAAATAAATAAAAAGTATATTAATTAATTAATTAATTATATTTTATTAAAAAATTACATTATAAATGAAATAACAAGCCTCATTACAATATTAATACACAAGCAATAGAACATATCAAATAAATATCTTTTACATTTTTTATATATATTTTTATACTATGTATTTAATATTTTTATGATATAATTATGATATATAATAAATATCATAAGGATAAGTATGATTATATCCATCTGTAATGAAAAAGGCGGAAGTGGCAAAAGCACATTAGCTGTAAATTTAGCAATTAAGGCGGCTGAGAGTAAAAAGGTTTTATTGTGTGATAGCGATCCACAAAAATCTGTTATGACTTTTGTCAATATTAGAATGGAAGAAGGTATTAATAGAACATTCTCTGTTGTATCTAAAGTTGGCGAATCTTTAAAAGATTTTATACAAAAAGAAAAAAACAAAAATGAGTATGATTTAATTATTATTGATACTGGTGGTAGAGACTCAAAAGAAATGAGAATAGCATTAGGTTTTTCAGATGTTGTAATCATTCCTACAATCCCAAGTCAATTTGATGTTAGTGTTTTAGATAAAATGTTTACAATTATTAAAATGGCAAAGGAATTAAATAGAGATCTACAAACATTTGTTTTAATCAATAAAAGCTCTCCAAATCCTTTTTTAAATAAAAAGATTGAAGATTTAAGAGCCTATATTAAAGAGCAAGAAGATGACAATATTAAACTTTTAGATAATATTATCTGTGAAAGAGAAAAATATAAAACTTGCATTCAAATGGGTTTAGGAATTAGTGAAACAGAAATTAATTCCAACAATAAAGCTTTAGAAGAATTTAATACTTTCTATAATGAATTAACAAATAAAATCAAAGGATAATAAAATGGCATTTAAAAAAAATACAAATGTAAATTTAGATAGTTTTATCGAAGGAGCTACAGGAGAAACTTCAGCACAAAAAACCCCTACACAATTTGGAAGAATCAAAAGAGATAAAAAGCTTCTTGTAGGTTTTACAAGTGAAGAATATGAAAGATTATCAAGTATGGCAGAACAAATGGGCATGGATAAAGGTGCTTTTATAAGATTTAAGGTGTTAAATAACTAAAAGATATTTTAAAAATATAATTTTGATATGTATATAATATATAAAAAATATTATATACATATTGTAATGATACATACTATTAAAAAATAATACTTCAAACAATTTTAGATATAATTGCATAATGGTAATAGCATATGTAAGAATTAGTACAGCAAAACAAGACTCAGAAGTCCAAAAACTCCAAATATATGAATATTGTATAAAAAACAAAATTAATATTGATGAAGTTATGGAAGTTGAAATGAGTTCAAGAAAAAGTTTAGAAAAAAGGCGTATGAATGAATTAAAAGATAAACTCAATGAAGGTGATTTATTAATTTGCACAGAACTTTCAAGATTAGGAAGAAGTATGCTTGAAGTTATTACATTAATATTGGAACTTTCTGAAAAGGGTGTACAATTTGTTTTTTTACGACAACCTGAATTAAGTTCATTTAACAATCCTTCTCAAAAATTACTCCTTTCTTTCTACGCTTATGTTTCAGAAACAGAGAGAGACTTTATCTCACAAAGAACAAAAGCAGGACTTGCTAATGCACGCAAAAATGGAAAAAATATAGGTCGTCCTACAAATAGTTTTAATAGTATGTATGATAAAGATGAAGATCTAATAAAAGAGCTTATATCTAAAAAAATAACCTTACGCAATATTTGGAAATTTTTAGGCGAAAAAGGAACTTACAATAACTTTCATTATTTTTGCAAAAGAAGAAAATTGACATAATATATCATACTAATTTATAAATAATATTATATGGATATGTAAAAAATATCTATATAATATTTAAATTATATGTAATTAATATATATTTAATCAAATAATGTTATACTTCTAAAATTCAATTTTAATATTCTTTGTATAAAATGTTATTTCCCAAAAACAAAACATTTTCTTAAAAGGATATTCTTACATGGCAAAGAAGAAAAAATTGAATGATGATCAACCTAGTCTATTCTATTTTATAGAAGAGGAATTAATTATTACAGATGAAAGGAAAGAGAATGAGCAACAGAATGGAAAATTATCCAAATATGAAAATATTGGAAAAGAGTTTAAACAAGATAGCATTTTTACAGCTTCAACAGGCTTGGATAGACAAAAAAATCCCTCAATACAGCTTAATAATACTGGAGAGATGGACACAAATTTATCCAAATACAATCAAAAATATGGGAATGTCGGAATTAATAACATTGGCACTACCACAAGCACAAATGGAACTAGCAATCTTGGAAAGCAAAGAAGCGGACAAGAAGAGATCTCAGGGCTTAACAGATATGGAAATATTGATGGAGAAACAAATAAATCTCAATCATTATATAGAGATAGAACCACAAATTTATTCTCCTTTATTTCAAGAGATGATGATGAAGGACAAACAACAAAATCAAGAGAAAACAATCAACGATCAGTATTGGAGCTTACAACAGGATATGATGGATATGAAGGAAGAAGTTTCAAATCTGGACAAAAATTAGATTTTGCAAGTGATGATGAAGTCTATCTTGGCTCTTTGAAAGATAGATTTCAAAAAAATCTTCAAGCTATTAAACTTTCAAAAACTATCGAACAAGAAAATCGCTATGCTACTAAACAAGAGCAAGAAATTTTAAATAAATTCTCAGGATGGGGTGGAATTCCTCAAGCTTTTGATTTTCAAAATAAAGAATGGGAAAAAGAATTTAAAGAACTTATTAACACACTTGATTATGCAGAATATGAAAAAGCAAAAACCTCTACTTTAGATGCTTTTTACACTCCAAAAATTATCATTGATACGATTTATCAAGGACTTAATCAGCTAGGATTTAATAACGATAATCACACCAAAGAAATATTTGAACCGAGTGCTGGCATAGGCTCTTTTTTATCGTATGCTAAAAATTATAGTGATAAATATCGTTTTACTTGTATCGAACTTGACACTATGAGTTCAAATATATTAAAGAAACTATATCCTAATCAAACAATCTATAACAAGGCATTTCAACACCATTTATTTGATAAACCATATGATGCTTTTATAGGCAATCCGCCCTTTGGTCAAAAAAAGATTATTGATCCAAATAATCCTACTTTAAATAAAACTAGCGTTCATAATTATTTTATTGGTAATGCTATTAAAAATTTAAAAGAAGATGGGATTGCAGCATTTGTAGTATCAAGTTATTTTTTAGATTCTAAAAATAGCACAATAAGAAATTATATAGCCGAACAAGCAACATTCTTGGGTGCTGTAAGATTACCAAATAATGCTTTCAAAAAACGAGCTAATACAGAAGTTACTACCGATATCATCTTTTTCAAAAAAGGAAAAGATTTAAATATAAACAATTCGTGGTTAGAAAGCGTAGAATATTATGATAATCGTTTTGCTGAAGCTGAAAAAAGAGGTATGCATACTGATGTTTTTAATGATTTTAGAATAAATGAATATTTTAAAAAAAATCCTCAAAATATCTTAGGTAAAATGGATATCAAAAGCTCTCAATATGGGAAAGACTTAGTATGTTTAGATGATGGAAGAAATTTAAAAGAGGCTTTAGAAAACTTTGTAAAAAGCCTACCAAAAGATATCTACAAATACCAAGAAACAAAAATTAAATTATCTTATTATAGAATTGATAAAGAATCTCCTGAATATCAAAACTATAGTAATGCTTTAAATAAATTAAAAGATGGTAATTATTTCAAATACAAAAATGAAATCTATATGAGAATTAGAAATGATGAAGAAATAGTTTTCTCAAAACCTGTTTTAAATGAACATGATAAAAGAAGAATAAGAAAACTTATAGATATTAGAGATCAATTCAACACTCTTATTGAGTATGAAAAAAATCAATCTAGCGAGCTTTTAGTAGAAAACCAAAGAAAATACCTAAATAAACTATATGATGATTTTGTAGCCAAAGAAGGTTACCTAAATAGAGATGCAAATAAAAAAGCTTTCAAAGAAGATGTGGAAGCAAATAAAATTTTAGCATTAGAAAAAAATTATAGTAGTGGTATTTCTAAAAATGTAGCACTAAAAGAAGGTATTGATCCTATAGAACCAAGTGCAACAAAAGCTGATATTTTTTTTAAAAGAACTATAAATGCACGCAAAGAAATGAAAATTTCTACCCCTCAAGAAGCATTAGTAGCTAGTATTAATGAATGTGGAAGAATTGATTTAAAATTTTTAGAAAATAATTTAGATCAACCTATAGAAAAAACCATAGAGGTTTTAGAAAATGAAGGAATGATTTTTAAAGATCATAATAACCCTACTAATTATGTATTAGCAGAAAAATATCTTTCAGGCAATGTTAAGGCAAAATATAATGAGGTTAAGAAATTAGTAGATGATGGTTTGAATGATTTTGCTAATAATTTAGAAAGCTTGGAAAAAGTTTTACCTAAAGATCTAAAAGCTGTTGATATATCAGTTGCTCTTGGAACAACTTGGATACCTATAAAGTATTATAAAGAATTTATAGAAAAAACTTTACAAATTGATTCTAAAAATTATGATTTATTCTTGATAAATAAAACTGGTGAATGGAATCTTAAAGGTAATAATTACGCATTAAATTCTTATGTTAGATCACAATATGCAACTGAAAGAATAGGGTGTTTTGATTTATTTGAACACGCTTTATTAAGAAAGCCGATTCGTATTTATGATAAAAAAGAAAATGCTGATGGAAAAGAAATAAGAGAGCTTAATGCAAAAGAGACAGCAATTGCTAATGCAAAATTAGAAAATATTAAAAATGAATTTGTTGAGTGGATTTATCAAGATTATGATAGGCGTACAGATCTTGAAAATATTTATAATGAAAAATTTAACACCAACATAGAACCACAATACAACGGAGAAAAATTAGAATTACCAAATTTTAATGCTAACATAAAATTGAAAAAACACCAAAAGGATGCTATATATAGATCTATTCAAGAAAATAACATTATTTTTGATCATCAAGTAGGTGCAGGAAAAACCTTAGTAGCAATTTGCTCTGTGATGGAGCAAAAAAGAATGGGACTTTTAAACAAACCATTAATTGTAGTTCCTAATCATTTAGCAAGACAATGGAATGATGAATTTTATCACGCTTATGCAAACGCAAATATTTTAGTTGCCACAAATGATGATCTAAAAAAAGATAATAGAGAAAGATTTTTTTCAAAAATAGCTACAAACAATTTTGATGCTGTTATTATGACACATTCGCAATTTAAATTGATACCTGCCCCTTATGAGACTATTAAAAAACAATATCAAGAAGATATTCTTATTTTGGAAGAAACCTTAAACAGAAAGCAAAAAGATGATAATGCGATGAGATATTCTGTTAAAGAATTAGAAAAACGCATTGAAAATTTTAAAGCAAAATTGGAAGATTTACAAAAATCACACAAAAAATCTAAAGCGATAGATTTTTCAGAATTGGGTATTGATGCGTTAATTGTCGATGAAGCACATGAGTTTAAAAATTTACTTATTACAACTTCTATGGGAAATATAAGTGGTCTTGGAAATTTAAAAGGTTCTCAAAAAGCATATGATTTATACTGCAAAACACAATTTCTACACGAGCAAAATAAAAAAGTTTATTTTTTAACAGGAACACCTATAAGCAATTCAATCACAGAACTTTATACTTTGCAAAGATATATCCAACCAAATATATTAAAAGAAAAAGAAATAGAGGCTTTTGATTCTTGGGCTTCTATTTTTGGAGAAATTACAAATGCTTGGGAGCTTGATAGTTCTGGAATAAATTATAAAATAGTGGCAAGATTTAATAAATTCAAAAATGTTCCTGAATTATCAACAATGTATAAAAGCATAGCTGATATCGTAACAAATAATGATATTATGAAATATCAAAAAGATTTTGTTCCAAAGCTATATAATGATAAACCTATTAATGTGGTTGCACCAAGAAGTGATGAAATAGCAGAATTTATAGGAATTCAAGATGAAAACGGCTCGTGGAATGAAGGGTCTATTGTATGGAGAATGGAACACCAACAAGAAGATATTATAAGAAATAATTTACTTGCTTGTACTACAGACGCTCGAAAAGCTGGACTTGATTTTAGATTAATTAATCCTCAAGCCAAAGACTATTCAAATTCTAAAATAAATAAGCTAGTGGAAAATGTTTATAATGAATATTTATCATGGAATGAAGATAAAGGCACTCAATTGATATTTTGTGATTTATCAACTCCAAAACAGCATTCACAAAAAGTTATTTTAAACAATACCACACCAACTAATTTATTAGAAAAAAGCGAAGATGAATTTATCAATATAAATGATGTTATAGAACAATCAGAAGATGATAATAATAAAACCTTAGATGAGCTTTTAGCAGAGCAATCAAAATTTGATGTTTATACTGATATTTTAAAAAAACTTGTTGCAAAAGGTATTCCACAAAATGAAATTCGCTTCATTCACGATGCAAAAACAGATTTACAAAAAGGACAACTTTTTTCGGATATGAATTCAGGAAAAGCTAGAATTTTAATTGGCTCAACACAAAAAATGGGTGCAGGAACAAATGTACAAAAAAGAATTGTAGCTTTACATCATTTAGATTGTCCGTGGCGTCCAAGTGATTTAGAACAAAGAAGTGGAAGGGTTATTAGACAAGGAAATGAGCTTTTCATGAGAGATCCACAAAACTTTCGAGTAAAAGAATTTAGATACGCAACTGAAAGAACTTATGATGCTAGAATGTGGCAAGTTATCGAAAGTAAAGCACGCTCTATAGAACAATTTAGAAAAGCAGGTGCTGATGTAAGAACGCTTGATGATATTACAAGTGGTGCTGCCGATGCAGCAGAAATGAAAGCAGAAGCTACTGGAAATCCACTTATTTTATTACAAGTGCAATTAAGTAGCGATTTAAGACAAGAAGAAATGCTTTATAGTGGCTATAAAAGGCAAATTCATAACAATGAAGAAAGCCTTAGATCTAATATATCTAAAATTGAATTTTTGGAAAAAGAAACAAAAAAATATAATATACTCCAAGACATTATCCAAAAAAACAAAAGTGATAATTTTCAAGGAAAATGTTTTATTTATAATGAAAACAATGAAGAAAGCACAAAAGATTTTTGTATCATTAAAGATGATGCTTCAGAACTAAATAAAACAAGACAAAAAGAACTTGAAATGTTTTTTGATAAAACCATTAAAACTATTGCACACGATTATCAGAAAGAATATAAAATTTTTGAATATCAAGGACTAATAATTAGTGGAGAAAAAATTGATCTAAACACTTTAAATTTTTATGTATCTACCCCTGATAAAAAGATATTCATTGAACCTGATAATTTAATTTACAAACGCGATGAAAATACTTTTTTCAATTTAGAAAATTATGTAAATTTTACTGGATTTATAAAAAGAATAAATAATTTTTATAACAATCTTAGTAAATTTAGTGATGTGAATTTAAAAAACATAGAAAAATTAAAAAACGATGTTGAAGAATTGAAGTTAATAACAGGTGAAAATACTCCTGAATATAAAAGAAAAGAGTATTATGAAGCGTTAAAAGAGGATAATGTTATTATAATGCAGGAAATAGAAAAAATGAGTCAGCAGAAAGACTATAAAAGCCCTTTTATTCCAAAGTCTAATGCTATTTTGGAAAAATTAAATAACGTACAAGTAAAACAAGAAAATAAAATATTACTTAAGTAATATTTTAAAGTTTTGCATTACTTTAAAGTTTATATTAATAATTTTTATTATACAATTTAAAACATAAGAGTTTTGGTAGTAACCTTAAATATTTTTGATAGCGTTTATGGCAAACCCTTAACTATATGAACCGCATGATATGAAAATATCTAAGCGGTTCAATTCTTCTTAAAGTTTTAAAATGTTAAAAAAAGTAGCAATATTAGTGGATGGTGATTTTTTTATAAGACGCCATAAATTTTATTTTAAAAAATTTAAAAAATATAATCAATATAAGCCTTCTCCCGAGGAATTAGCAAAAGCTTTACACAACCATTGTTTAAAACATATTGATAAAAATAAAGAAGAATTATATCGCATTTTCTTTTATGATTGTAAACCTTTAAACAATAAAGCTCATAATCCGAAATCTAATAAAAGTATAGATTTTTCTACAACTGAAATTTATAAAGAAAGAATAGAATTGCATAAATGTTTAATCTCTAAACCTTGCCTTGCATTAAGATTGGGTTATCTTGATGAAAAGAGTGCTACTTGGATTATTAAAGATGAAAAAAAGCATAAGAAACTATTGAGTGGAAAAATAACAATAGAAGATCTTAGTGATGATGATTATAAGTATTATGCAAAACAAAAAGGGTGTTGATATGAAAATAGGTATTGACATAGCAACTCTAGCTTTAAAAAAACTAGTCCAAAAAATAGTCTTAATTTCTGGTGATAGTGATTTTGTTCCTGCATCAAAATTAGCGAGAACAGAAGGTGTTCTTTTTACTCTTGATCCTATGGGAAAACATATTAAAGAAAATTTAGAAGAACATATTGATTATTTAAAAACTACCTTACCTTATTTTAAAAATAAAGCTTTTTTGATAAAATAATTTTTCTAAAGAATATAATATTATGAATGAAGTAGATGTTCTAAAAAGTATTACTGAGCAATTAACAAAACGGAAAAAAGCAGCAGCTTTAAACAATTATGAAGTGCTTTGCAATAATATTAAATATGTAAATAATATTTTTAATGATGGAATAATTGTTTTAATATCTTTACAGAAAAAATTAGATGAAATACACAAGAATGATGAGTTTATATCTGATGAATTTAAAAATAACTCAAGTAAATATTTTTATTTTAAAATGATTATTCCCCGTATTTTACTTAATAATATTAATATAATTCAGAAATTTGAATATTATACCAAACCAGATAATAGAACCAATATAACAATAGAAACAATAAAGAAATTAGAAAAAGATTTTTTTGATTATAATAATCTAGTAACTTCAGCACGTCAACTTATTGACAGCTTGATAGCTGATGCTTATCAATTTACATTGTTAGATCCTAAAGAAATAAATTTCCAAGTTTTAACTTCATTGGATAGTTTTAGTAAATATGCAACAAGATCTATCTTAGAAAGTCTTTTTAACTCTAATATTAGAACATGTTTAGACGAATTTAGAAAACTCAATCATAAAAAACGTGTTAAGGGAGAAGCATCTCCATTTACAAAATGCAATAAAAAAACTTTTGGAGAAAAAGTAGATTATTTATTTAATTGTTTAAATCTAACAAATGATAATAATCTCAAAGAAGAAATTAAAAATTTATTTAGCTTTTCTTCAGAATTTACACACATAGGATACATATCAACTTTTTTTACAAGCTCTAATACAACAGATGTAGTTTTTGGAGATGATCTTGGTCCATATCTTTTAAGTACAGAGAATTTTAATGAACTAAAATATGAAATATTAGTAACAACAATAAAATTATTTGCAAAAATCTATTTACCTTCCATAAAAAATATGCTAGAAAAATTATTGGAACAAAATATTTTTAAAGAATATCAGAGTTTAATCGACACCACTATTTTAAATATTATAAATGGATTAAACACAAGAAACAATGAGTATTATTTTTTCATAATTAAAGGACTTATTGGCTCAAATGAAACAATTGAATTACCTTGCAAATGCAATAATGTTACTCATTGGTATCCTCCTCATAAACAAACAAATGCTTATTGTAAAAAGTGTGGCAGTCGATTTAGTTTTTTTGAAATTCATGGTAATGCAGAATATATTCTAACAACAGAAGGTCCAGTTAAAGTTATAGGTTCAAAAACTCAAAATATATAAATATTGTAAAAAATAAAAAGTTAATACTGATGAAATTACATAAGTTGAAATTCTTAAAACAAAAGATCGTTAAAAAGATACTCTAGGTCCAATTTAACTAGACTTAGAATATTAAATTAATATCATTTTTTTCTATTCTTCTATTTTCTCTATCTTTTAAAGTAGATTTAATGATATTTATACATTTTTCAAAAAATTTACCATATCTTTCTTTATCATCTTCCCTCAAATCGAATAAATCAAAAAGCATGTAAGATGTTTGTCCGCGATCTAAAATATTTTTTGGATAATACTTTAAAGATAAAAGTTTTCTGTAATCATCTTCATTAAATTCTAAGCAAGAAATTTTATACTTGAATTTTTGATAAAATTCATATAAATCACAAAGATCGCTACATTCCCTAGCTTCCATTATAAAATTACTTCCTACACAAAAATAAGTTTGATATAAACCAAATTCATTATTTCGATTTATTACAATTATTCTAGTATGATCAAGATTATTTTTAGAAGTTACAATATAAATTCTATCAAATTCTTCAGCCTCTTTTATAAATTGCGAATTAAAATTTGACTTAATAAAATTATTTGCAAATGGAGAGCCTTCCCCTGTCAATAGCCAATGATAATTGATTTTAAATGTTAATGCAAATTTTTCTAAAAAATCAAAATCTGGATACATTTTAAAATTTAAAATTTGATTGATTTTTGCATAATTACTCTCACCCATTGCTCTTGAACAAGTTATTTCACTTAATTTTAACTCATTAAAGATATGATTAATTCTATTAATTAAATCATAATGATCTTTTGAAAAAACATTATTCATCATGTTTTCTCCTAAATTATATGAGTTTAGTGAAGCAAACCCATCCTGAAAATTCTTAATTATACTTCTCAGCTTATGATTTTCAAGCATTAATTCTAAGGCTACTTTAGCTGTTTTGGATATCCGCGAACTATCACTCCAAGAATCTATTGTGGTTTTTGATAATCCTAATTTTTCAGCCAATTCTGTCCTACTCATCCCCAAAGTGTTACAAACTTCTTTAAACATAGAAATTCCTTTTAGTGAACAATTTTTATAATTAAAGCATAATAAAATAAAAAAAATAAGTATAACATATTACATAATATTTTATATTTTTTATGTAATATAAAATATTATCAATTCTCTTATAAATTATCCATCTCTTTCAATCTCATTATTCCTAGAATTTGTCCATCGCAAGCTACTATCGGTTCGTTCTCGCTTTCCTTGCTGTAGCTGATTGAGTGCATTGATGTGCATAGGCATTTGAGCTCCTTTTCGCTCATGAACCACAGACTGTTCGGACAATATTCGCATAGAGTCTCTTTCTTTGGCAGATTCTCTTGGGATATTTGATTTATTACTGGACTCTTGTAAGATTCTCTGTCTATATTGTTCTGTATAATCTCTCTCATTGTTTTCCTTTATAGTATATTTTGGATTATTTTTTTCATCTGATTGCAATGGTTTTAGCTCTTTTTCTCTACCTAAAACAGAAGCGTCCCAAACAGATTTTTTTGCCATTTTGGTTACTTCAAAAGTCTTTCCATTTGCTTTAATTTTTTTCTTAATTTGATATGTTTCTTGTCCTATAATTTTAAACTTTGCATATTCCCCTTTTAAAATTTTATTTTCTTTGATAACTCTTTCAAGATCATTACTCCATATTACAGCTATACCTTTTTTTGTTCTATATTTCACATAAAAACTATCTTTAGCTTTCTCATCAAGACTAAATTTATATTTTGCTTTTCCATAATCTAAAACTTGATAATAATGCATTTTAGTTTGTTCTTTATTTTTTTCAAGTTTATAAGATACTTCTTCATTGTTTTTTGAACGAATAGTTGCTTTTGCTTCCACACCTAAATTGTTTAATGCTTTAGCAAAAGATAATCTCAAATTCATTAAATCTGATTTTTTTGGATTAATTCTTTTTCCATTTTTATCTGCAACTTTTAAACAAACATGACAATGTGGATTGTCAGTATCATCATGAAAAGCAACTGCAAAAAAATTATCTGGATACATTTTTTTTAATGTCATTAAAACAGCTTTTTTCATTTTTTCTGGGGGTGCATTTTTATAATCTTGCATAGAAAAAACCATATTAATAGTATGTCTTTTTTCTTTTTTTTCTTGTCCAAATCTAGGAATAGGAGCGCCCTCATTTTCATAAATTTTTTTTAAAATTTTTAACTCATCTTTTCCTTTTAATATATCAAAATCACTTGTAATTATTTCTACTGTTCCTTCTCTTGAAATATAATCTAAATGTTTGCAAACTGCTTGCAAATTTTTCGAGCCTGATGTAATTTTTACAACGACTTCAGTGTTTTTTCTAAAAACTTTATTTGTTTTATTTGATATATTTTTTTTAATAAAATTATATGTAGATTTAGATCCAACTTCTATTTTAGTATAAACTCTTTTTGCTATGATCTCATCATCAAAAATTTTAAATCTTGACATTAAATTCTTTCATTATTTTTAAGAATAATTTTTTCTAATTCTTTGGATAATTTTTCAATATTTATTGAAATATCCTCAAAAGATTTTTCTAAATTTTTTTCATTTATTCTCACACTTTTTCCGCTTCTTAAAATTTTTAAAAGCTGATATATATTCCTTCCGATTGTGTTTATTTCTGTTCTTGCTAATATAAATTCATCGATATAATTTTTATCAAAAAATTTATCTTTATAAATATGATTTAAAGTTAAAATTCTTATTTGTTTTGTTGCAGTTCCATTTCCATTTTTCTTTGCAAAATCTGAAAATATTTTATATTCATCTTCGGTAAGTTTAAATCTAATTTCTTTTTTTGGTTCATTATTTTGATAATTTATTTTATCTATGGTGTTTATATTTTCTTTTTCATTATCATAAATATTTTTTAAAATTGTATTTATTATTTTACTGAAGGAAACTTTCATTTCTTTTTTTAGTCTAACAAGATAAGAATAACTTTTTTCATCAAAGTAAATATTAGTTTTTTTCATAAAAATTACAACACCTTTTATTGAGCCTCGCAGAGAATATTTTGCTATTTACTAAAAAAATGGTGTCATTTTTTGGAGTAAATAGCTATCCTGCTATTGATACATTTTTTACACCTGTATTTTAGTCAATTTATCTTTACATAAAAATTAATATTTTCAATATTTATGATATAATTAATATATAAATCACAAGGAGTAAGATGAAAAAAGATAGCAAAGAAATAGAATTACTCAAACAAGAGTATAAAGAAAAAATCCAAAAAGCAAAACAAAAAGAAAAAGAGAGAAAAGAGAAGCTTTGTAAGAAGATAGGCTCTGAAATTATCTCTTTGTTAGATAAAGATGATTTTAGAAATTTATTTTTTGATTATATTCAAAAAAATAATTTAGAAAAGATAAAATCATTATGTAGTGAAGTTGATGATTTTTTTAATATCAACTATACCAACAATAAGGAGGATAAAAGCAACTAAAAAATACAAACAATTTTTACAATAATCCAAAAAAACAAAACCAAAAAACAAAATTATTGAGGATGAAAAATGGAAAACATAGATATACAAGAAAATGAAAATAAAAACATAACATTTGAAAATATAAAAGTAAAAGTTATTGATAATTCATCATTATGTGAAGAATATCAAGAGTGTGTTTTTAATGGAACTTATGACAATACATCAAATCCTAAAGAGATCGAATCTCTTTTTAATACTTTAAAAACTTTTGATTCTTGTGAAAAGCTAAAACGAATGGAAAAATTATCTTTTTCAAAACAAGAAATTGCATTTGAAATTATCACTGATGATTTAAAAATACCGCTAAAGGTAAGATTGGGTGATGGACATTTTGAGAAGGGTTTAGATGAGTTAATTAAACTAGGTAGTCAAAATATTGATGCTAGTATTAACAAAAGAATCAATCCAAAAATAAAAGAAAATTTTGACAAAATATTATCTCCGCTTAAAGCTGAAAATTTTCAAAATATTCTAAATGGAACTTTTGAAGCAATTAAAGAAGTTGGAGTTTTATCAAATGCAAATGAATTTTCTAATTTTGTTTCAGAATTTTTAAAAGCTTACAAGGAAACTCAACAAACATCTGAAAGTAATAAAACCATAGATAATTCAAAAGATAAGAAAAAAGATAAAAACTATTTTTTTAAAAAAGTTGATGAGTTTTTTCAAAAAAAGCTTAATTCTCGTGAAAGGGAACATGTTCGGACTAACGAAAAATCTTTTTCTAAGTCACTATAAAATTTAAAAGGATTATCGATGTATTATAATAG